>JAZRAP010000055.1:0-8909 GCA_045634665.1 Candidatus Nanosyncoccus sp. | reverse complement strand
CGACACGGCATCCACGATTGTTTTTACCGACGACATCAACACCCCAGTCGTGTCGGTATATTCAATTACCTTATCCTCATCACCAGCCGCCCGCATCTTTTCATTATAATCTTCCAAAAACTCAATAAACCGCGTTTTGCCGTCAAAACTCGAGAAATAAAACGCCATTTCGGTCGGATCATCCAAATTCTGGTAGCCCAACTTAGTCAAATTAGTGACCAAAGTAGATTCTTGCTTTGACGACATCGCTGTCACTACCCGCGAAAGCTCATCTTCCGTCAGATTCAACCGCATAGCGCCAATCATGGCGTTTTGATCCCCTGCAGCCAACCCCTGAGCCAAAGCCGCCTGATCTATGGTAATCAACTCCGCCAAATCAAAGTCAAAATTGTTTTCCTTCTGACCAAACTTAGTATTGGAAAAGATATTGAGGTCAGGGTGAGCCAACTGTTTCTTGACAATTTCAGTTTGGCTAGACTTATCCACGATATGTGTAATCAGTGACGGCAAATAAGCCACCCCGCTGCCTTGCGATATAATACCAGCGTCATCAGACACAGCCACACCAACAATCTTCAGTTTTTCGGAACGGTCGTAAAGCTCGCGCATATAGGCCTCATCGTCGCTCATATCTTCGTAGATATTATACTTAGTATTATATCTATATGTGTCAGTCGCCGGCACCAACCTGAGATCAACATTCATCAAATCATCATAGGTTAGTTCCAGTGGCACATTCTCGACATCGGCCTTTTCGCCGCTCATAATCTTAGCCAAAATCCCGTTCAGCTCATCCGAATCATGAAAACCCAGCGAATAAGTAAGCAGCTCGGAAATCTCATTTTCATTGCTCAAGATAACCAACATTTCGTTATAATTTTCTGGGTAGCGACCAGCCAAAAGTTCCGTGTCGTTCGTCAAATTCTCTGGTTCATACTGACGAAAGACGGAGGTCATAGTAGAATAATTACGCAGCAGAGACGTTTCCCCCACCAGCGAAGAAAACATATTACTAGGATTCATTTTGGCAATCTGGCCGGTAGCATCCACGGTATAAATCAGTGGGTCCACATTATATTCGTATTCCAACAAGCGAATATCATCTTGGATTTCTGCTTTGTGCTCCTCCAAATATTCCGCAAAACTCGGCAAATCATTATTCGACACGCTGCCAAGAGTAGAAGTCAGTATTTGATTTTCGTGAATTTTACCATCTGCCGCCGAAGTAGAGCCACTACCAGTAAGATTAAGCAAAATGCCCGTAATGTCCGCCGACTCTTTTTGCAAGGCCAAAGGGTAGGAAGTCAAAGTATCCTCTTCAATTTTGTCAATGTAGTTCTGAAATCCCGTCGAGACCGCACTAATCAGCGCAATCCCGATAATCCCAATCGACCCCGCTAGCGCCACCAAAATCGTCCGCGCCTTCTTTGTCATCAAATTATTTAACGACAGAGAAAAAGCCGTAAAAAACGACATCCGGGTCTTTTTACTGCGACGTTCCGACTCAATTAAATCTAAATCAGTCCGCTCCGACCCATCATACGGATCCGAATCCGAAGTAATTTTACCATCCTTCAAAGTAATAATCCGCGTCGCATATTCTTCCGCTAACTCTGGGTTGTGCGTCACCATAATCACCAACTTCTTGGCCGCGATCTTCTTTAGCAAATTCATAATTTGCAAACTAGTTTCCGAATCCAAAGCCCCCGTCGGCTCATCGGCCAGTAGAATATCCGGATCGTTTACCAGCGCCCGCGCGATCGCCACCCGCTGCATCTGCCCACCAGACAACTGCGCCGGTTTTTTGTCTATATGTTCTTTTAGCCCCACCTCTTTCAAAACTTTTTTAGCCCGCCGAATGGACTCTTTTTTCGAAACCCCTGAAAGCGTCAAGGCTAGTCGCACGTTATTAAGTACCGTCTGGTGCGGAATCAAATTATACGACTGGAACACGAACCCCACTCGATGGTTTCGGTAGGCATCCCAATTTTTATCCCGAAATTTTTTTGTCGATGTCTCGTTAATTATCAAATCGCCACTATCGTAATGATCCAGCCCGCCAATCACGTTTAACAAAGTAGTTTTACCAGACCCCGAAGGCCCCAAAATCGCCGCAAATTCGCTCTCGCGAAAATTCACGCTGACTTTGTCCAACGCTTTACATTTCAATCCACCCGTTTGGTAGACCTTCGTTACTCCCCGAATTTCTAACATATCCGCTTTAATTATACCACAAGCTACCGTTAGTCCAAATTAAATTTCCAAATTAAAATCCTAGCGCCGCCCTCCGCCCGGCATCATATTTTGATTAGTATTTGTGTTTCCCAACGTCGTCATTACATTCGAAATCGTAAAAGTCTGGTATTCCGCTCCGTCTAAATATATTGTATAAGTCTCGCCCGGCGTCAAAGCTTCCGATCCAGCCGCCATGTGGTTAAAAGCCTTTGCCGAAGTATGCGACAAAATCACCTCTCCCGCCGAGTTCTTTACTTCAATCAGCGTCCCCGCTGCCTGCGTAGAACTAAAATAAACATTCAAATTACATACACCCGACGACGAGCCTAATCCCTCCGCCATGCCCGAAGCCCCTACCGCAATCACCGTGCCACCTTGCATCGAAATCTCTATCCCCGCGTCCAGCGCCCCGTTTCCGTTATTGGTCGGGCCATCCACAATCACCGTCCCACCGGCAAACGTCAAATATCCGTTTGAATCAATCCCATCTCCCGCCGCATTAACATAAATATTACCACCGTTTATCGTCAGACTACAATTTTCATCCGCATTAAAAGGATTAGCTCCGGCACGATTTTGCGACGAATTATCCGCTCCGCCTCCCGCATTAATCCCATCATCTGAAGTAGTCAAACTAATCTCGCCGGCATTTATTGTCACTACTTGTGCTTCTAGCCCCTCGTAGCTTCTCGTAATTTCTATCGTACCCCCATCCACAATCAGTTCTCGATCCGCATGAATCCCGTCATCGCCTGCATTTATCAAAATATCTCCACCCACAATCCCCACATAATTATTCGAGTGTATCGCATCGTCATAAGTCTTCAAATCATAATTCCCACCATATATTATTATATTATTTACAGTTTTAATACCTTTACCAGTTGCCACCACGTCAAACTCGCCCTTTTCAATCATTACAAAACCTTTGCCCCGGTCAGTGTCATTGGTGGATTTTATCGCATCACCCGCCGCACTAATCACAAACTTCCCGTCAGTAATATAAACCGAGTCCTTCCCCCGAATTCCATCATCTTTTGTCGCCAAGACGTAACTTCCGCCCCGGATCACCACATCATCCTTCCCCACAATCCCGTCTGACAAATTTGCCACTATCTGCAAACTCCCCTCACCCGTCAGCGCCAAATCCGCCTTCGAATAAATCACCCCTTCCACATCCTCATCATAGCTAGAATTATAGCTCGCTCCGTCCTCCAAAACATTATTCCCCACAAGTTCAATCACTAAATTCTCAGCATTATAACACAAAATCGCCGGCCCGTCCGCATTGCGAATCGTCACATTGTCTAAAACCAGCCGCACCTCGCTCACGCCCGCATCCACCACAACCTGCCCATTATCTAAAGACCCGGTCAAATGATACGTCCCCGACTCTGTAATATTTAAACTCTCCGTCAAAGCCACGTCCACCGTCTGATAGCGTTCCCAGTTCACTTTCAAATCACTATTATCCACCGCCACCGTGCTCGCCACATTTTCCACCGAATGTTTAGCCACATTCAAATTCAACGCCACCGCCGCAATCAAAGCCACCACGCCTAATCCCCCCACGATTAGCCAATGTTTCCAAGTCATTTACATCTCCTTTTCAGTTTCTGGCTGATTTAACATCACTTTCAAATTACAATTTTTTACCCGGATCTCATCCAAAAACTCTTTTTCCTTAATCCCCCGTTTCAAAGTCACATCATAAGTTAGTTTATACAAACTCCCCATGTTCATAGTTTTAGTTTTAGTTAGCTCAGACTTTTTACAATACTTTTTAAAAATCTCATCAAAAGCTCCCGAATAATCCAAATCTTCTGGCACCACAATTTTCAAAGTTCGATTCAGCGCATTGGGCTCCAAAAAATGCGTGAAGGAAAAAATCAAAATCGCCGCCACCGCAATCGCCGTGATCACTACCGCAAACAGTACATGCCCCATCCCTAGCGCCAAACCAATCATCATTACAAAGAACACGGAAAGTAGTTCTTTCGCATCCCCCTGGATAGACCGGAACCGAATTAACGAAAATGCCCCCAAGATCGCAATCGATGTCCCGAGATTGCCGTTGATCATGATCATCACCGCCATCACCAGGAGCGGCAAAGTCGCCAACGTGATCGCGAAACTTTTTGTCGTTCGCGACGTCTTCATGTGAGTTATTGCGACTACCACCCCTAGCACCAACGCTACTGCCGCCGAAATCAGCACCGTCGTGATGTCTAATCCCGTCGCCGTGCTGTCAAATATTGTGTTAAACATTTTGTAATTCCTTTCCTATTTTTTGATAAATTTTACCTACCTTACTAAATTGTTGCGGGAAAATCCGCTCCGCAGACATCTTTCGCGCCAGCCACAGCGGCCACGCCCCATGCGCTTTTATCTCCATAATAATATTCCTTTCATCTTCAAAATAATTCCGATCAGTTTTTTTCTTACTAAAATTCACTTCACCTAGCCGATATTTCAAATCCTCATCAAAAGTAATCCGGAGGCCTCCTTCACCCTGATAACTTTCACGCACATAAAACACCAAAACCTTCGGCTTCAAATCAAACACATCAATCAAATAATCCACCTCGCGCGCTATCCGATAATCGTTCGGCCCGTCCGCATTTTTTTCCATAAAATCTAACACGTGCGACTTTTCTTTCACCATTTTATTATAATCCTTTTTGGTAATTCGCACCCGCCTTTTATACCCCACATTATTATCTTTGCCACACAATTTTGTTTTAATTTCAAAAAACACTTTATCAAACCCCCCATAAGACCGCGCCCGCAACTTCTCCTTAAACATCGGCTGTTCAATCGACTGAATTATCAAATCATAATTATCCGTATCAAAATAAATGTTAAACACCTCAGACTTATAATAATCGTCCTTTTCCATATTTTTTTCAATCTCCACGAGCATCCGCTCCTTTTGCTCCGGAGTGATCAAGCACTTCTTCTCGACCCTATCAAACGTCTTTTGATCTTGCATATTCTTATTTTACACCACAAACCTTAAAAATTCCTAAAAATTATTGTGCCGGCCGTTCACTCGCTAATCGATTTAAAAACCACTCACTCGTTTCCGCATCCAGTAGCCGCGTTTGATAATTTCCATCATAAGCCGTTGGCGAGATTTTGGTCTGCAAAAGTTTTCCATCATAGAAATAATGGCCCAAAACCAAACTTCGCGTCGTCCCCGGCCACCAAGCTTGATCAAAGAACAAATTCCCTAATCCATAATAAATCACCCCGTCTCCGTATAATTCATAGGTTTGTGGCTGATGCGCGCTCGTCCCCACCACAATATCTGCACCCAGTTCAATCAAATGTCGGAAAAACCCAATCTGGTCACCCGCCGCCGAATCTGCATAGTCGCAAGTATTGTCTTCATATTCCGACACATAAGCACTGCACTCATAATACTGAATATCTACTATCACCTTATCTCCCCGTTCTTTCGCCGCCGCAATTTCACTTACAGCATTTTCCTCATCGTAACGATTTGCCCCCGGCGTCTCGTCGTCCGTCGCTCCACCAGTAGACAAATTATAAGCTAAGAACGTAATTCCTGTGCCCTTCTCCTTTAGCTCCAGCGGCTCTGCGGCCTCTTCTGCCGTCTTCCCGCCACCTACGATTTTGATATTATTCTCCGCATAAATATCAATTGTGTTCCGCGCCGCCTCGTCGCCGCAATCCTGGTTGTGATTGCCAGTCAGCTCCACTATATCCAGCCCAATGTCCGTCAAAGTATTAATAAACCGCGGATCCGAGCAGATGTTTTCACTAGTCGCATAATCCGAAAACGAAGCTTCATTCGAAGTATGCGTCAAATCAAAGTTTTGCAAGAAATCCGCCACCTCACGGCTAAAATAAGTTGCATCCCCCACCTCGTTCAATTTTTGGTTCATCCCCCGGCTTAGCGCCGTCACGCCTGTCTGCGCCAAAGTCAGCACACTAGACTTTTCTGGCCATTTTTTGTTATACGTCGCGTCCACTAACGGCTTAATTTCCTCGGCAAATTTTTCTGAATCAAATTTGATTACTTTATAATACGCTCCCTTATCAAAAGTATCCAGATAATACTCCCCGTCGACCGCCAATAACTTTTTTGTAAAATCCAACTCAGAAAGCGGTATGATTTCCACCTCTTCAAACTCATTTCGATCGGCCCGCGCATCATAAAAATCTGTCACCGGCACCGTAATTTCATAAATATACTCCCCCTCCGTCAGCTCCGGTCGCGTCGAGCTATTCGTGATCGAAATATGCACATCTTTATCTAGCTCCACTTCGTCCGTAAAAATCCCTTTTAACACTACCAAATCTTCATCAGCAAAATCTCCATCATAATAAACCACTCCTGGTACATGAAAAATCCCTGTCTTTGTCACAAATTGCACCCCAAAGAATCCCGCCGCAAACACCACCGCAAGTATCACAAACACCACTAGTGGCGACCGTCTTCGTCTCATACTATATATTATATGGTATAATTAAGACATGTTCAAGTGGGCAAATCTTTTTAGTCGGGACGAAATCGAACGCGATATTTTTTCACCGAATGGCCGTATTCGTTGCCATTTTAGTTTAAATAATGGCCGCATCAGTTACAGTGTTTACCGCGGCGAGCAAATCCTCATCCGTCCCTCTAAGCTCGGATTTTTAATTTGTGGCGAGGATCCTCTCGGTCAAAATCTTAAACTCATTCGCGAGCAAAAACATCATCACGAAGAAACTATCGAGTTACCCTGGGGCGAAGATCGCTTCATCCCCAACAATTACAATGAAACCGCTTTTTACCTCACCGAGAAAAAACAGCCAGGCCGAATTTTTACCCTCCGTTTTCGGGTTTTTGATAATGGTGTGGCCTTTCGCTACGAAATTCCGCCTCAACCCAAGTTCAGCCAAATCACCATCCAGGACGAAATCACCGAATTCGACGTCGATCTCAACACCGTCGCCTGGCAAATTCCCGCTTATCAACCCGACCGCTACGAATACAACTACGAAAAAACTTCCGTTTACGATTTAGAAAAATCCGTCCATACTCCGCTCACCCTCCGCACTCCCAACGGTTTTTATCTGTCGATTCACGAAGCCGCTCTTTATAATTATGGCTCCATGACCGTCAAACTAAACGAGCGCCGCGCCCTCTCAACCGACATTACTCCCCTTTCCGACCGCACCAAGGCCCATGTGCTTTTGCCTTTTCAAACTCCATGGCGACTAATCATGATTGCCAATTCCGCCATTGAGCTCACCACCAACCGTTTGATTTACGCTCTCAACGATCCGCCTGCGGAAGATTTTAGTTGGGCCAAACCGCTCAAATTCATTGGCATTTGGTGGGCCATGTATGTTGGCGAGTGGACTTGGGCACCCGGCGAACGCCACGGTGCTACTACTAAGCACGCCCACGAATATATCGATGCTGCCGTCCGCCTCGGCGTCAGCGGACTTTTAATCGAAGGCTGGAACGAAGGTTGGGAGGGCAACTGGCTCGAAAACGGCATCCACAACAAATTCACCGTCGCCACAAAAGATTTTGATTTGCCCGCCGTCGCTCGCTATGCCGAGCAAAACGGCATTGAACTAGTCGGCCACCACGAAACTGTCGGTTTTGTCGATAATTACGAAGAACAACTGGAAGATGCCTACAATTATTACGCTGCCAACCATGTCCACTACATCAAAACCGGCTATGCCGGCTCCATGATGATGATAGGTGGTCGTCGCGAGTATCACCATTCCCAAGTTGGCGTCAATCATTATCAAAAAACCGTCGAACTCGCCGCCAAAAAACATATTTGCCTAGATATCCACGAGCCCATCAAGGGTACCGGCATTGAACGCACTTGGCCAAACCTGCTGTCTCGCGAAGGTGCTCGCGGCCAAGAATACGAAGGCGGCGCCCTCAGCCCTTCGCATGCCTGCTTTTTACCTTACACTAGATTATTGTCCGGTGGCATGGACTACACCAGCGGTATTTTGGATCTCACCAACAGCGTCAAGCGTATATCTACCACTCTTGCTCGCCAATTAGCTTACTTTGTTACCATTTATTCTGGCATGCAAATGGCCGCCGACCGTCCGTTTATTTACGAAGACCGCTTCCCGGAAGAATTTAATTTTATTCGCAATGTACCGGTCAATTTTGCCAAAACTCTCCCTCTGGCTGGTGAAATCGGCGAATACTACGTTGTCGCTCGCCAAGATCGCGACAGCGCCGACTGGTTCATTGCCGGCGTCACCGACGAATCCAGTCGCCGTGTCCACATCAACCTTGATTTTCTCGACAACGGGGTTTATGCCGCTGATTTGTATTGCGACTCAGACGACGCTCATTATCGCGAAAATCCCTTCGGTATAGACATTTCTCATCGCAAAGTCGGCCGCAGTGATTTTCTCGACATCTACATAGCCCCTGGCGGCGGTTTCGCTATTCGCTTACAGCGGTTAACATAAACCGGTGACTGGCGTCACCATCACTATATAGCTCCCCCGCACAAGTCATAATCACCAAAGTATCTTCCTCTGCCCCCGCCAAAATCTTGTTCATGTTTATCTGTGTTTTTGGCACCATCTCTCTCTCCACCACACGATAAATCCCACCATTATATTCGACTTCCGCCCCCAATTTCACTGCTGATAAATTTTCAAACACTGTGGTT
>JAZRAP010000054.1:0-16327 GCA_045634665.1 Candidatus Nanosyncoccus sp. | reverse complement strand
GGCTCAATTTTGACCAACAAATATTCCGAGGGCTACCCCAGTTTTGAAGGCATCCCCGGTTGGCAGGAAGACAAAATCGCCACCGAAATTCTCGAAAACTACCGCTATTACGGCGGCCAAGAAAACATCGACCGCATCGAGCGCCTCTGTATTGACCGCGCCTGCCGGCTTTTCCACGCCGACCATGCCAACGTTCAGCCTCACTCTGGTGCGGGTGCCAACGAAGCCGTCTATTACGCCTGGTGCGAACCGGGGGACAAAATCCTCGCCATGAGCCTCCCCGCCGGCGGGCACCTCACCCACGGCTCCCCTGTCACCCGTAGCGCCAAAATCTACAATTTTGCCAACTACGGCGTCACCCCTGATGGCGATATCGACTACACTGATTTAGAGGAAAAAGCTTTAAAAGAACAGCCCAAAATCCTCCTCGTCGGCTATTCTGCTTTTATGAAAATCCCTGATTTCGCCCGTATTGCCGCCTTAAAGGAAAAATTACCCCATACCTTGTTCATGGCCGATATGGCCCATGTGGCCGGCCTCATCGCCGGCGGAGTGCATCCCAATCCCCTTGACTTCGGTTTTCACGTCGTCACTACCACTACCCATAAAACCCTCCGTGGCCCCAGAGGCGGCCTAATCCTCTCTAAGGGCAATGTCGCCTCACCTCTGAAAAAACCCGAAAAAACCCTCGAAAACATCCCTATTCTGATCGACCGCGCTGTTTTCCCTGGCACCCAGGGAGGCCCCCTCGAGCACGTCATCGCCGCCAAAGCCGTAGCTTTTGGCGAAGCTTTGCAGCCAAATTTCAAAGATTATTCTAGCGAAATCGTCTCAAACGCCAAAATCCTCGCCTCAGAGCTTTTGAAGCGCGGATTCGCTTTGCAAGGCGGTGGCACCGAAAACCACCTAATTTTAGTCGATATTAAGGCGAGTTTCGGCATCGACGGCAAAATCTACGAAAAAGCCCTGGACCAAGTCGGTCTCACCCTTAACGCCAACGCCCTCCCCTCTGACAAAGGTGGCGCCTTCCGCCCCTCTGGTGTCCGCCTCGGCACCCCCGCTATCACCACTCGCGGTCTAGGCGAGCCAGAAATGATAAAACTCGCCGAATGGATGGAAAAAGTCGCCCACCTCTGTCAAAAAGCCGGCTCGGAAGACAAACTCGATCAGTTCACCTCTGATTTCGATGCCATCCGCGCCGAAGTCCGTCACCTCGCCCAAAAATACCCTATCCCCGGCATCTAAAAAAATAAACCCTTTCAGGTTTATGTGGTGGAGCGTAGGAGATTCAAACTCCTGACCTCTGCAATGCGAATGCAGCGCTCTATCAGCTGAGCTAACGCCCCATACCCATATTATACCATAAAAATAAGCCCTTGCGGGCTTATTTTTAGCGCTTCGAGAACTGTTCACGCCGCCGAGCCGAGCGAAGCCCATATTTCTTTCGCTCCTTCTCGCGCGGATCCCGCTTCATCATCCCGGCTTTCTTTAGCATCGGTCTGAGATCTGGCGCTTCGATCGTCAAAGCTTTCGAAATCGCCAGCTTAATTGCGTCAACCTGCCCTGCTAAACCACCACCTTTCACCAGAATCGTAATGTCATACTCTTTTTGCTTTTCGGCGATAGCTAGTGGATCGGTGATTTCAGCCAAATAAGTTTTGTTTCCCGACAAATACTCAAGAGCTGGTTTGTCGTTAATGGTAATTTCACCTTTACCCTTATAGAGCCGCGCCGTAGCCGTAGCACTCTTGCGCCGCCCCAGGCCATAGGTATATTTCTTTGTCGTAGCCATTATTTAATCTCCTTTGGATTTTGCGCCGTATGAGCATGCTCTGCGCCCGCAAAGACGCGTAGCCGTTTCAAACGCTCAGCTGCCAATTTATTCTTGGGGAGCATCCCCTTCACTGCCGAAGTAACTACACGTGCTGGATCTTTTTCCAAAACTTCCTCTAGTTTTAGCTCTTTCAAACCACCAGGGTAACCACTGTGCCGATAGTATTTCTTATCTACCATCTTATTACCAGTTACCTTTACCTCTTTGGCGTTGATCACTACCACGTAATCACCGTTATCGATATGCGGGGTGTAAGTCACCTTTGACTTGCCCATCAACTTATCGGCAATTACCACTGCCAATTTGCCCAGCGGCATAGTACTGGCATCAATCAGCCACCACTCACGCTTAACTTCTGACTGCTTCTGAGAATAAGTTTTCATTACTTGTCCTCCTTTTTCAACTCAAGCTTGTCCACAAAACTGATTGCCCCCATTTCGGCATTATCTCCCCGCCGATAGCCAGTTCGCTCAATTTTGAGATACCCACTGTCTCGCTTGATCTGCGGCGCAATCACGTCCACCAACAAATTCGCAGCTTCCGAATTATTCAATCGGGCAATAATCAACCGCCGATTATGTAGGCCACCTTTACGTGCCATCGTAATCAACTTCTCCATTTCCCGCCGAATCTCTTTACACCGAGCCAAAGTTGTAGTTATAGATTGATATTCAATGAGAGAACACATCAGCCCACGTTTAAGTGCCCTTCTCTGGTCTGTTTCTCGGCCGAATTTTCGACCTTTGTATCCGTGGCGATGCATATTAAATATTTAACTCCGTTAACTTTTCTTTCACTTCGTCGAGCGCCTTCTGTCCAAAACCCTTCAAATCCTTCAAATCAGTCTCTGACAAAGTCACCAGATCCCGAATTGTCTTGATATCGTTGTTCAGAAGTGCATTGGCAGTCCGCGCCGAAAGGTCTAATTCTTCAATCGGCAACATCAGCCCAGAATCATCCTCGTCCTCGTCTGCCCCCGGCGCCGGTGCTGATTCGACCTCTGTCCCCCCAGCTAGCGCCTTATATTGGTTTACCAAAATTGCTGCAGCCTCTTCAAAGGCATCCTGCGGCGACAAAGTGCCGTCCGTGTCTACCGTCAAAGTCAGCTGTTGCAAATTAGTATCCTGGCCCACACGGGTGTTTTCTACCTTATAGCGTACTCTGAGTACCGGCGTAAACACTGCGTCAATTGCAATCATGTCCGAATGCAACCGATCCGCACTGGCCTGATCAATTGTCAAATACCCCCGCCCAGTTTCCACGATAAAGCGCATTTTAAGCACTGTCTTTGGGTTATCAATGTGGCAAATCGTTTGGTTCGGATTGGCAATTTCTACCTCTGCCGGCAATTTGATATCACCCGCCACCACTCGCTTGTCACCATCTTTTTCGGACTGCTTATCGCCCTTCATTTCTAGCGTCAATTCCACCGGCGCATCCGTATGCATCTTGAAACGGATGTTCTTGAGGTTCAACATGATGTCCACTACATCTTCACGTACCCCCGGAATAGTAGTAAATTCATGCGTTGCGCCCTCTATCGAAAATGCCGTAATCGCTGCGCCTTTTACGCTTGAAAGTAAAACTCGACGCAAGGAATTGCCCAGCGTGTTGCCATACCCATAATAGAGCGGCTTAATCACGAACTCAGCACTAGTCTCGCTTAAGTTTTTTACACTGTCGAGCTTTGCTTCGTGTATATTTTTTGTTGTCATACCCTTTTCTCCTTAACGTGAGTAATACTCAACGATTAATTGTTCGTTAATGCCCGGTTCTGCCTCTTCGCGTTTCGGCAAACCAGTCACTTCAATCTTCATTTTCTTAGCGTCGACCTTCAACCACGACAAAGGTGTCGCGTTCGCTGCACCAATCACATTCGGAAGATTCTTGAAATATTCAGTCTTACTAGATTTCGGTCGTACCTCCAACACATCACCCGGATTCAATCGAATCGACGGCACGTCAATCTTATGACCATTTAACAGGAAGTGCCCGTGGCTCACCAGTTGTCGTGCTTGTCGCCGAGTCAAAGCAAACCCCGCTCTAAACACCACATTGTCTGCCCGCCGTTCCAAAAACTCCAAGAGTTTCACGCCGGTCAAACCTTCCGCCTTTTGGGCTTCCTTCATGATTTTTGCAAATTGTTTCTCCAGCAAACCATACATCCGGCGCACTTTCTGCTTTTCGCGCAGCTGTGTCAAATACAAACTACCGCCACGCACCCGCATATTGGCATGCTCGCCCGGAATCCCGGACTTTTTCGCCATCACCTTATGAGCTTTTGGCGCCAACGCCACTCCCTCACGACGGCTCTGTTTTACAATCGGAGCAGTATCTCTAGCCATTATGGTTTCCTTTCTCCCTTTGGTCGCACGCCACCGTGCTGAATCGGGGTTACATCTGTAATACTGTCAATTCTGATTCCGGCACTAGAAATTGCTCGCACCGCCGCGTCACGCCCCAAGCCAATACCCTTAACGTAAACATCCACGGAGTTCAACGCATGGTTTTTCTTGGCAATTTCCAAAGCCTTCTCAGCTGCCACCCCAGCCGCAAAAGCTGTACCTTTCTTTGAACCACGGAATCCATTTGCTCCTGCACTCGAAGCCGACAATACGCCACCGTTTTTATCCGAAACAGTGATAATCGTGTTGTTAAAAGTAGCTTGGATATGCACAGCGCCCGCATTCACAATGCGTTTTGCCTTCTTAGATTTCTTAGTTTTTGGAGCCTGCGCCTCCACGGCCTCCCCCGCTTCCGTCGTCACCGCAGTATCTTTCAATTCTTCTTCTGCCATATTACTCCTTAAGTCTTGCTCGCTGCCTTAGGTTGTGCCCCACCGACCGCCATCGCCTTACCCTTACGAGTACGTGCATTCGTCCGAGTACGCTGGCCGTTGACTGGTAATTTCGCCTTGTGACGCATTCCCTTGTAGGAATTAATATCCTTAATTCTTTTAATATTGTTACTCACCAGGCGCTTCAAATCACCTTCAACATGGTATTTCTTGGAAATAATGTCGTTGATTTTTTGTTCGTCAGCCTCGGTGAGATCTTTCACCCGAGTGGTAGGCTCGATTTTAGCCTCCGCAAGGATTTTTTTACTGGTTGTGCGGCCAATCCCATACACATAAGTCAGTCCAATCCAGACCTGCTTATCAGAAGGAATCACCACACTAGCTATTCTAGCCATAGTTTAACCCTGCCTTTGCTTATTCTTAGGTTTTTTCTTGTTGATGACTCTTAGCACACCTTTGCGGCGCACGATAATGTCATCAGGGGAGATTTTTTTAACACTTGCACGTACTTTCATCGTGTTAAAATCCTTTCCTTGATTATTGTTGCAAATCCACAACTTTTTAGCTTTTTGCAAATAAGCTAAACTGTTGTAAAAAATACAACATTTAATATTACTTGAGCCGGAAGCTGATTCTGCCCTTTGTAAGATCGTAAGGGGTTAACTCAACTTCGACCCTGTCACCCGGAACCAAACGGATGTAGTTTTTCCGCATCCGCCCGCTCATGTGGGCAACAATAATATGACCATTCTCGAGTTCCACCCGAAATTGGGTATTAGGCAGAGCCTCCACGACACTACCCGTGAGTTTAATCACTTCCTTTTGACTAGCCATAAATTACCATCCCATTATACTATACTTTTTCCAGCTAGTCAACAAGAATTGCACGCGTAAATTGCCGAGACAAATACGTGCCTTGCGCCTGCGACCACTCCCCCGTACAAGAAATCAACGTCACCGACTCTTTCCCATGTTCCGGCGACTTCATCGCCACTGTCATATACTTATCCGACTCCGCCAGCGGCACCGTCTTGTTTTCCACTACTTTGTATTTGAAAATCGTCCCATCCCCCCGCTCCACCTGCACAATGTCCCCTTCTGCTAAGTTCGGCAAGCTCTTAAACACTCCGTAAACATGCGGTCCACCATTATGCCCATCAATCACCATCGTGCCACCTTGCCCCGGCTTGCCTGAGGCTTCATACCATCCCACATCAAAGATATTGTTCGGCGTATCTAATTCGCCCGCCGTGTTTACTCCCATCGGCAAAATCCGCGATTTTTTCACCCCCAACTTCTCAATCGTCAAATACCGCGGCCGATCCGGCGCCACCGTATATTCAGCTACTTCCTGTTCCGTCGGCTCCGTTTCGTCCAAATCATCGCCCGCGTTTTGCTCTGCAACCGCTCGTTCGCTCCCCTCTTTTTCGCCATAATAAGCACTTTCAAACGTCGCTACCCGTATCAAAAACACCAAGAAAACTACCGCCAAAATCGACCAAATTGTCCATTTTACCACCCGACGCCAGCCACCCTTAATCTTCAAGTTCATCTCCAAAATCATCATAAGTTACCATCAGCGCTCTAGAGTCAATCGACCGCAAGTTCTCTAGCGCCACCGTCACCACGATGAGAAGCCCCGTACCCGAAATTGACAACCCAATCGGCGAACCAGTCAAGACGATGAATATATAGTCCGTGATAAATGGCAACATCGCCACCAAGCCCAATGCCAACGCCCCGAACAAATCCAAACGATTTACTACCTTGCTCAAATACTTCGAAGTCGCCATACCTGGCCGCACTCCCTCAATAAATCCGCCCTGTTTTTGCAAATTATTCGCAATCTCTTTCGTATTGAAAATAATCGAGGTGTAGAAATAGGTAAACAGAAATACCAACAAGAAATAAACCGTCGGATACACAAACCACTGCCCAGTAATCCCATTCGGATAAATCGCCGAAAAATTACTCGCCGACGGCGCCGAGAAAGTCGCCACCAGCCCTGCGCCCGCTTCGCTGCCTGGATCCACTGACATCATCACTTGTCCCACCAGTGCTGGCAATGACAAGAACGCCGTGGCAAAAATCACCGGAATCACCCCCGCTGCAATGATTTTGATCGGCAAAATCGATTTAATCCCACCATAAGACGAATTTCCGTGCACCCGCTTCGCATAATTCACCGTAATAATCCTCTGGCCCTCGTTCAGCTTCACCAGGAAATATATCACCCCCAGCATCGCTATCACAAATCCTACCGTAATCCAGAACACCGTCGGATCCACCGGCAACTCCAACCAACCAAACAAATTCAAAGTACCGTTGCTAGTATCAAACAAAGCATTACCCAGCGCCGCCATCGTCGTCGGCAACTGCGAGATAATCGAAGCGAAGATCATCATCGAAATACCGTTACCGATTCCTTGCTCCGTAATCAGCTCCCCCATCCACATCAGAATCATCGACCCCGCCGTCATCGCCGTGACCGAGAGCGCCCAATCAGCAAACCCTGGCGTAAAATCCGTCGCAATATTTGCTGACAAGGTCGACTGATACAAGATGAAGATATATGCCACTGATTGTATAATCGCTAGCGGCACCGTCAAAATCCGCGTCCACTGGTTGATTTTCTTCCGTCCTGCACCACCATCATTTGACAGCTCCTCCAATCGAGGAATAGCCTTGGTCAAAAGCTGCACTACGATAGAGCTAGTAATATACGGCCCCAAACCTACCAAAATAATACTAAACGACGCCAATCCGCCACCCGAAATCAAGTTCAAGAACGACGAAAAGTCTGACTTATCCAAAAGGTTCGATACCGCTTCTTTAAAGGTCGCCGCATCGCCCATCGGCACCGGAATTTGCGCCAAAAGTCGATACGCCACAATAATTCCGAGTATGATCAATACTCGTTTTAGCATATCCTTATTTTTGAGCGATTTGAAAATAGTCTTAAAATGCATAAAACCTCTTGATAACTTACTCCATAATAACATACTTTTCATTATAAAAAAAGCCCCCTCAGGGGCTTTTTTTATAGATCTTCGAGCTCTTCAGGAGTCGGCTCGTCCGGAAGCGGTCTCGCCCCCGTCCCTACCGGGATCTTCCGCCCAATAATCACGTTCTCCTTCAAACCTCGCAAGTGATCGACCCGGCCATTAATTGCCGCATTAATCAGCACCCGCGTAGTATCCTGGAACGATGCCGCTGACAAGAACGAATCCGAGAAGATCGATACCTTAGTAATACCGAGTAGCAGATTCGTAAAGGTTGCCGGGGTTTTACCAGCCGCCTCCAGCTCCTTATTTTGCATCAGTACAGCCGCCTTAGAAGTGATGTCACCCGAGACAAACTCCGAATCCCCCGGATCATTGATTTGCACCCGTGAGAACATCTGGCGTACCAAAATTTCCAAGTGCTTTGGCGAAATCTCATGCCCCTGCGCCGCGTACACGTTCAAAACGTCGTTCATAATATAGCGCTGCGTCACTTCTACGCCCTTGTATTTGAGCAAATCTTGCAAGTTAAGCGACCCCGCCGTCAAACGATCACCCGCCGTGACAATATCATTCGACTTCACAACTAGTTCCGCCTCACCCGGCACTTCTATTCTCACTGGCGCCCCCGCTGCCGCCACCAAGATAATTGCGTCTTTCACCAGCTCTACCACACCGTCGCTTGGCGCTTTGATTGCTGGTTTGTCACCACTCTTTTTCACCAAAGTCGCACCAGCCTTTACATTCTCGCCGTCTTTTACGTTTGGTTTCCGTCCATCCAAAGCAATCTTAGTGATTTTACCAGACTGCGGAGCAATCTGAATCACGTAACGATTGCCGTCTTCCGAAACTTCCACCACACCGTCAATCGGCGCTACATAGGCTTGGCCCTTTGGCGTACGAGCTTCAAGAAGCTCTTCCACCCGTGGCAAACCGCGCGCAATTGCCCCCGAACCAGCCACACCAGAACCGTGCTTAGTATCGAGCGTCAGCTGCGTACCCGGCTCACCTAGAGACTGCGCGGCAATCACCCCGACTGGTTCATTTGCTGCCACCAGTTCCCTAGTGGACATATCTACACCGTAACTCTTGCGCGGAATTCCTTCCACCGCTGTAGTCGAAAGCACCGACTGGATTTTCACCGATTCCACTTTTTCGTCAGCTTCAATCTGGTCAGCCATCTCCTTAGTAATCAACTCATCAGCTTCCAAATAGCCCGGCACCGCTTCCGCCGTATACCGACCAGCGATCCTCGCGCTAAAGGCAATGCCCGAAAGCTCTGTTTCGTCGCGATACACTACAAAACCTGGATCTTCCGCTTCTTCATCAGTCGTGAACACATCCTGCGACACATCCACGAGCCGCCGCGTCAAATACCCAGAGTCCGCTGTACGCAGCGCCGTCGACACCTGCCCCTGCCGTGCACCTCGCGTCGCGATAAACGACTCCAAAGTGTTCAAACCTTTCTTGTACGAAGATTTCACCGGCAACTCAATTTCGTTGTTGTTAATGTCTACCATGATACCAATTTCCGCCGAAGCCAATTTAATGTTAGAAATGTTACCACGGGCGCCCGAGTTCACCATCACTGCAATGTCAGTATCCATCTCCGACAACTTCGAAGCCAAGAACTCCGAAATTCTCTTGTCAATGTCCCGCCAGTTAGCGATCGTCAACTTATAGCGCTCTTCCTCAGTCACCAACCCATCATTAAATTGTTCCTGGATCATCGCCGTTTTAGCGTCACCTTCCGCGATGAAATCATCGATCTCATCATAAGTCGGATAATCATCTTTTGCTGTCGAAATCGAAGCAATTGTTTCATACTCAAATGCCAAATCCTTCAAAGCGTCTGCCGTTTTCACCATCACATCCGATCCATACCGGTCAAAGATATCCGCCATCACTTTCGACAAATGTTTTTTGGTTTGCACGGCATTATCATACGGATAATCCTTTGGCAGAATCTCATTAAAGATCACCCGCCCGAGGGTAGTATCTCGAATTTCTCGCTTCGCAAACACTCGAATTGGTGTCTGCAACGCGATAATTCCTTGGTCATAAGCCATCTCCGCCTCGTAAATCGACGAAAACGCCTTTGGTGTGTCCGTGTCTGTGCCTGGCTTATCGTAAGTCAGATAATACGCTCCTAGCACCACGTCCTGATAGATAGCCAAAACTGGCGAACCATCCGCCGGCTTCAAAAGGTTATTCTTTGCCGACATCAAATCTCTAGCTTCCGCCTGTGCTGCATCAGAAAGTGGTAAATGTACCGCCATCTGGTCGCCATCATAGTCAGCGTTAAAGCCCGACGCCACCAGAGGATGCAGTTTAATCGCTTTACCGTCGATCAAACGTGGCTGGAAAGCCTGCACCGACAATCTGTGCAAAGACGGTGCCCGGTTGAGTAGCACATATTTGCCCTTAATTACTTCGTCCAAAGCGTCCCACACGATAGTTTCTTTAGCTTCGATCAATCTCGAAGCTGCCCGAATGTTATTTGCATACTCATTACCAATCAACCATGAAATCACAAAGGGCTTAAATAGCTCCAAAGCCATCTGCTTCGGCAAACCACATTCGCTAAGCGATAGCTCCGGCCCCACCACAATCACTGAACGGCCTGAGTAGTCTACCCGCTTACCCAACAAATTCTGGCGGAACCGCCCTTGTTTACCCTTCAAAAGGTCAGACAAGGATTTCAATTTTCGTCGTCCGTTAGTCGAATTAGCGCCCCTGGATCCTCTTGCCGCCGAATTGTCGATCAAGGCATCTACCGCCTCCTGCAACATTCGCATCTCGTTTCGGCAAATCACCTCTGGCGCATTCAAATCTAACAGTTTTTTCAACCGATTATTCCGATTAATCACCCGACGATACAAATCGTTCAAATCCGAAGTCGCGAATCGTCCACCAGGGAGCGCAATCATCGGCCGGAGATCCGGTGGAATCACCGGGATCACTGTCAGCACCAAATCTGACGGCTTTATCCCCGCTGACCGCATGCCCTCTAATGTCTTCAATCGCTTTTGGATTTTCTTTTCTTTTTGTCCTTTAGCTTTTTCTTCCTCAGCGTGCAATCTCTCAATCAACTTGTCCAAGTCAATCTCATCTAACAACTTCTTGATTGCTGTCGCCCCCATTTCTACCGTAATTAAATCTTCATATTCTTCCGGCAAATTGCGATATTCTACTTCGCTGATCACTCCACCTTTTCTAAACGACTCCAGTAAGCTCTTTCGCGCATTATAATCCGCCTCCAGCTCTTCAACTTCTTTGCTCTGTTGTTCAGCCAAAGCCTTCACATCAGCACCTTCCGCTTTTGCCTCTTTTTCATAGCGAATTTTAATTGCATCTCGCGCCGCCATTGTCTGACCTTCCAGATTCTCCAAAGTCTTCTGGATTTCCTCAGTTTTGGCATCCGTAATCAAATAAGTTGCAAAATACACCACGCGTTCAATATTTTTCACTGTGATATCAAGCAATAAACCTAGCGCTGACGGAATCCCCCGCATAAACCAGATATGCGCCACCGGTGCCGCAAGAGAGATATGGCCCATCCGTTCACGCCGCGTAATCGACTTGGTGACCAAATTGCCCTCTTTATCTACCGCCTGTTCACGGCTTCGCACACCCTTCAATTTCGAATCGTGCGGGTTGATATCTTTAGTCGGCCCAAAAATCCGCTCGCAGAACAAACCATCCCGCTCCGGCTTCTGAGTCCGATAATTAATCGTTTCCGGTTTTGTCACTTCACCGTAGCTCCAATTCAAAATGTCATCGCGGTTTGCCACCGTCAAACGAATTGAATCAAAGTCCGAAGCACTAATAGAATTATCCATCCAAGCCATCTTAGAACTCCTCTCCGAGATCAACTTCTGTGTCCACTTCGTCGATCTCCTTTATTTCGACACCTTCTTCCGCCATCATTGCTTCCGCCTCGTCTTCGTCGAGGTCAAGAATTTCCGGCTCGGCATCTTTTTTATGCTGATCATAAATTGATTGATCATCTTTGGACTTCTCAATCTCTCTAGAAGTCCGCTCAATTACATCTCCAGCGTCAGCTGATTCACCGTGATCCAAAAGATCCACTTTCAGTCCCAAACCTTGTAGCTCTTTCACCAACACGTTGAAACCTTCTGGCAACTTCGGACCTTCAATCGGTTCGTGTTTGATAATGGACTCGTAAGCCTTCGCCCGACCATACACATCATCTGATTTGATTGTCAGCATCTCTTGCAAAGTCGTAGCTGCACCATAAGCTTCAAGTGCCCAAACCTCCATTTCCCCAAACCGCTGACCACCATTTTGTGCTTTACCACCGAGCGGCTGCTGAGTCACCATCGTATAAGGACCAGTCGAACGTGCGTGGATTTTATCTTCCACCATATGATGAAGTTTCAAAATATGCATCACACCCACACTAGTTCGTTCATTAAACGGCTCACCGGTCAGACCATCAAACAATTGCACCCGACCGTCTTTGTTAAACCCGGCCTTTTCCAATTCTTCGTTGATTTTTTCATCTGGCACTCCGTTAAACGAAGGCGTTGCGACTTTATAGCCCAAAGCTCTCGCCGCCATCCCTAGATGTGTTTCAAACAGCTGCCCCAAGTTCATACGTGAAGGCACACCCATCGGCGACAAAATCACGTCAATCGGCGTCCCGTCTTCCATAAACGGCATATCTTCTACTGGCAAAATTCGCGACACCACACCCTTGTTACCGTGCCGACCGGCCAGCTTATCACCCACGCCAATCTTGCGCATCTCGGCCACAAAGATTTTGATCTGCATAATCACGCCGGCTTTCAGCTCATGGCCCTGTTCGCGCGTATAAACTCGCACGTCCACGACTTTACCCACCGAAGAGCCGTTCATTCTCACCGATGTATCACGCACATCTTTTGCTTTTTCGCCAAAGATTGCCCGGAGCAATCGTTCCTCAGAGCTTAGCTCCTGCTCACCTTTTGGCGTAATTTTACCGACCAAGATATCGCCATTGCGAACTTCGCTCCCCACCGTCACAATCCCGTCTTCGCCCAAATGCCTCAGAGAATGTTCCGACACGTTCGGGATATCTCGCGTCACTTGCTCGGGACCGAGCTTCGTTTCCCGCACTTCCACGTCAAAATCTTTAATGTTGATTGATGTCAAAGTATCATCTTCAACCAATTTACTCGAGATCACGATCGCATCGTCCATGTTATAGCCCCGCCACGGCATAAACGCCACCAAAAGGTCGCGCCCGAGCGCCAATTCGCCGTCATTCACAGACGCACCTTCGATCAAAGTATCGCCCTTCTTGACTTTTTGGCCTCTCGCCACTACCGTGTGCTGGTTGTAACAACGGTCATCATTAGTCTTTTCAAAATGTTGCAACTTATATTCCTGATCACCCCCGTTATTGTAGGTCACGATCACGCTATCGCCATCAGCTTTCTTTACCACACCAGGGCCTTTGGCCATCACTAGCTGCGAAGTATTTTTAGCAACCTCGCGCTCAATGCCCGTCCCTACTACTGGATTATCTTGCCGAAGCAAAGGTACCGCCTGTTTCTGCATCGCGCAGGCCATCAGCGATCGGTCTACCCGGTTCTTTTCCACAAACGGGATCAAAGATGCGCTCACACCCAAAATTTCTTTATGCGCTGCATCAATATGCGTTACTAACTTCGCTTCCACCTGTGCCGGCGTCCCATGCACCCGCGCCGATACCCAATCTTCCACAAATTTTTTATTTTTGTCCAGTTTCACCGAAGCGTCCGCGATCACCATGTCATTCTCAGTGTCAGCGTCCATATAGACCACTTCGTCTGTTACTTTGCCGTTCTTCACGACTAGATACGGCGCTTCAATAAACCCATATTCGTTAATCCGGGCATAGGTAGCAAAGTTCAAAACCAAACCCACGTTGCCGCCTTCTGGCGTTTCCACGGTACAAATCCGGCCGTAATGCGTCGGGTGTGCATCCCGCACATCAAATCCAGCCCGCTCCCTAGTCAAACCCCCAGGGCCCATACTAGACAACCGTCGTTTGTGCGCCAACTCCGAAAACGGATTTACCTCGTCCATCAGCTGCGAAAGTTGTGAGGTAGCAAAGAATTCCTTTACAGCTGCTACGACTGGCCGCGAATTCAAAAGTTGCGACGGCGTTACTTCCTCGAGGTTTGCCATTGACATCCGGTCGAGGATATTACGCTGCAACCTTAGCATCCCCAAACGGAATTGCCTCTGGACCAATTCGCCCACCAACTTCACCCGACGATTACTCAAAGAGTCAATATCGTCCGGCGCCTCTTGCGTATTATTCAAACGAATAATCTCCGCAATTATCGCCGTCACGTCATCCATTTGCAAAGTCCGATACTGCGGCTTATTCGGCGTGTCAAAACCTAACCGTCGATTTATCTTAAACCGACCCACATTCGAATAGTCATACCGCTTCGGATCAAAGAACATCCGCTCAATCATAGAACGCGCGTTTTCCACTGTCGCGAGATCTCCCGGCCGAATTCGCCGATAGACTTCGAGAAGTGCCTCACCCTGCGTCGAGGTGGTATCTTTTTCTAAGGTCGCCTCAATATATTTCTTTTCGCCCGTGTCTACTTTTTCAAAAGTCTTCTTGATATCAGATTGGCTCATTCCGAGCGCCCGCAGGAACGTCGTCACCGGAATCTTGCGTCGCCGGTCGATCTTCACAAACATCGCTCCGTTCGCCGCTGTCTCAAATTCTAGCCACGCTCCCCGTCCCGGAATTACTTTAGCTCCATAATAACGCTTCAAACCAATCGTTTCCGCATTAAAGAACACCCCAGCCGAACGAATCAACTGCGACACGATCACCCGTTCCGTTCCGTTGATGATAAACGTCGCTCGATCGGTCATCCAAGGATAATCACCAAAGTAAATATCCTGCTCCTTCTTTTCACCCGTAGCCTTGTTCTCTAGCTCCACCAACACGTGCAAAGGTGCTTCATAAGTTGCCAAGTTATACTTTGCCTCTTGCTCCGTCTCCTTCGGATCTTTAAAATAATAATCTTTGAACCTGAGAGACAGTTTTTGCCCGGTGTAATCATCGATCGGATTTAACTCGGCAAAAACCTCCCGCAGTCCATTCTTGACGAAGTCTGCCCACGAATCTTTCTGGTGTGCCGTCAGATCCGGAATTGGCAAAGCAACGTCCCCTTCGGTGAAAAATACCCTTTCACCTGACTTGCGATTAGTAGCCATTCTACCTCTTTTTTTATTAGTGTTGATAATCTTTAGCGCCGGAAGATTACTGCCTAATTTTACTCTAGCCTCGCTACTTCCAGAGTTGCACAAAAACTAGGCACACTGCTTCTTGTTTCTATCTTATCACATCTTAAAAACTCTTTCAACCCCTTTTCTTTTTCAAAATTTGTGCTATAATAAGCATAGTTAATAATTTTAAGGAGAAAAAATGCTAGCGATTCGCATGCAACGTAAAGGCCGGGCGCATTACCCTACGTACCGGATAGTCGTCCAAGAATCCCAGCGTCACCCCTTGTCGGGGCGCGTAGTGGCTGAGGTCGGCAATTACAATCCCGCCACTAAAGCCCTGACTTTAGACAAAAAATTGGTGGAAAAATACCTAAGTAACGGCGCCCAGCCCTCTTCACGCGTGGCGTTCATCTTAAAGAAAAATGGCGTCAAATTGCCAAAATGGTATAAAGAGCCAGCTCAAAAGCAAGCCACTGCCAAGCACGCCGACAAGCTTCGCAAAAACCAGCCCAAAGAGGAGCCAGCCCCTACCGAGGAAACTCCTGCAGAAGAAACTCCAGCTGAAGAGACGCAAGAGTAATTTTACCAACATAAAAATAGCCTCTAGCGGGCTATTTTTTGTGATATAATAGAACAAATAACTTTAAATGGAGAAAAATATGGCTACTATTGACCAGCAATTTGTAGAATACATCGTAAAAACTTTAGTCAACAATCCCGACAAAGTAGCAGTTGAACGCAAAATCGACGAAAAAGGCGTGCTTTTGTCTCTCACTGTCGATCCAGAAGACGTCGGTCGCGTCATCGGCAAGCGCGGCGTTACCGCCCAAGCCATCCGAGTTTTGCTCCGCGCCCTCGGCACCAAACAAGATGCCCGCTACAACCTTAAGATCGTCAACACCGACGACGAAGCTACCCCCCGCCGCACAGAGCAAGCATCTGCCGCCCCAGTAGTAGAAGAAACCGAAGAAGTTGAAGAAGTCGTCTCCGAACCAGAAACCGAAGAGGCAGAAACAGTCGAAGAAGAGGAAGAAACTTCCGAGCTCGCCGAAAAAACTCGCGCCGAACTCGCCGATTTAGACGATCTCGATATTTAGTCAAAAAAGTCCTTGACTTTTAGTTTTGCTAGCGTATAATTAAACATAAGCTAACTAACTGCGAGTCAGCTTACACAAAGAGTAAAGTTGAGAGCTTATCTATGTCTAAAAAAGCACCTACCGTTGAGGTGCTTTTTTGGAGGTGAAATCCCCCTATACCCTAATTATACCACGTTTATGCTTTTTTGTCAATAATACCATTCGCACGGAAGCTCTTGACCCCTTCCCGCGCTGCCTCTGTCTGAGCCTCTTGTTTAGAATGGCCCATCCCTGTCCCCCGTAAATGCTCATTCACATACACCCCCACCGTAAACGTCTTATTGTGATCCGGCCCCTCCTCCTTCAAAGTTTT
>JAZRAP010000053.1:0-3955 GCA_045634665.1 Candidatus Nanosyncoccus sp. | reverse complement strand
GGCCTCCGACTTCTCCGGCATATAGCGATAATCTTTCGCCTCCTCTTTGCTTCTCTGCCCAGTCGTTTTCCCGTCCGCATCATTCCACCCCCGCGTCTCCTGCACCACTTTTTCGCCCTTATCCAAAATCCGCGACTGCCGTTTTATTTCGTATTCTACCGCCCGCTCTACGCTCCTAAACGAATTCAAATTTTTCACTTCCGCCCTAGTTCCGAGCTCTTCAGACCCTTCCGGAGAGAGCGAAATGTTCACATCAAACCGCATATTCCCGTTATAAAGATCACCATAAGTCACATCCGCAAACCGCATCAATCGCCATAATTCTTTACAATAGTCATGCGCCGCTTTTGCCGAGTGAATATCCGGCATCGACACAATCTCAATCAACGGCGTATCCACTCGGTTCAAATCTACCAACGAATACGAGCCAAAATGCGTCAATTTCCCCGCATCCCCCTCTAGATGCGCGTGCTCAATCCGCACTTTCTCCCCTGATGGCAATTCCACGTAACCTTCGCCGATAATTGGCTGATAGAACTGCGTAATCTGATACCCCTTCGGCGAATCCGGATAAAAATAATGTTTGCGGTCAAATCTAGAACTCGCGTTTATTTCGCAATTCATCGCTCGTCCCGCCAAAATCGCCAGCCGAATTGCCTCGCCGTTTAGCCGCGGCAACATCCCCGGCAACGCATAATCCACCGGCGACACGCAAGAGTTCGGCTCTTTCCCCCGCGCATCATTGTCCACCTCCGAAAACAATTTCGTCTTCGTCTTTAACTGCACGTGGCATTCAATCCCGATTGTCGGCACGTATTTCATCATATCGCTCCCAAATCCTTTAACGCTTGTTTGTAAATCGCCAGCGCGTTAAACGCTTGCTTATAGCTTATCTCAAAACCGGACTCGTGCGCAATCGCATTGCGTAGTTTATGCGCCCGCCATACCGCATTCAATTTTTCAAACTTATCTCCCGACCTTTTCAACCTATCTCCCATTGTTTTACCGGGTACACCCATTTCTATCAGAGCCTTATCCAGCAACTTATCTGCCTCGATAATTGTCATTTTCCAAGTCGCCGGACTTTCTTTCACCAGCCCATTTTCAATCGCCAGAAATTTCGCCTGATAATTTTCCCGGTTAAAAGTATATCCGCGTTTGCCAGTCAGCAAAATTGCGACAAACACAAACACCGCTACAATCAAAACCGCAATGATAAAAGTTACTACGCCGCCGTCCATTATTCCGCCAACTCCTTAGAAAATTCAATTAAACTTTTATCGCTCCGTCGCGGGCCAATCAACTGTAATCCGAGCGGTAGCCCATCGGCATTTTTCCCAGCCGGAATCGTCAGACCCGGCACCCCAGCCAAATTCAACGGCACACTCATCACGTCCTCCAGATACATCGCCACCGGATCGTTGACTTTTTCGCCTAGCTTAAAGGCTGGATTCGGCGCCACCGGCGTCAGAATAAAATCACATTTTTCAAAGGCCTTGGCATATTCTTCTACAATCAAAGTCCGCGCTTTTGCCGCCTTCAAGAAATATGCATCATAAAAACCCGACGACAGCACGAAATTACCAATCATAATCCGCCGCTTATTCTCTGGCATAAAACCTTCCGATCTGGTCTCAGAATAAAGCGCGTCCAAATTTTCCGACCTCTCTGAACGAAAACCATACCTCACCCCGTCATAGCGCGACAAATTCGACGCCACTTCTGCCGGCACGATAATATAATATGCCGCCAATGCGTATTTTAGCGCCGGCATCTCCAGCTCCACAATCTCATAACCCTTAGATTTCAGCAGTTTACACTTTTTCTTCAGCGCGTCCCGAATTTCCGCATCTACAGAGGCATTATCGAAATCTTTGATAATACCAATTTTCTTGACTTTTTGAATTTCACTATCATCATAATAATCGGGAAGCGTGGTCAAATCTTTCGGGTCTTGCCCCGAAGCAACGGACATTAATAAGTCCATATCCTCCGGCGTCTTGGTGAAAAACCCAATACAATCCGTCGACGACGCCATCGCTACCACCCCATAACGCGAAATACACCCATAAGTCGGCTCCAACCCGTTTACGCCATTGAAAGATGCCGGCTGGCGGATCGAGCCGCCCGTATCCGTCCCAGTCGCAAACTCTACGATGTCTAGCGCCACCGCCACTGCCGACCCTCCAGACGAACCCCCCGCTACACGAGATTGATCGTAAGCGTTCAAAGTTGGCCCAAAATACGAATTTTCCGTCGATGAACCATGCGCAAAAGCGTCCAAATTCGTCCGCCCAATCATAATTGCCCCCTCGGCTTCCAATTTCTCCACCGCCGTAGCTGTAATCGGCGAGGCGCAACCTTCCAAAATATGCGCACTAGCCGTAGTGTCGCCCTCGGGGCTCATAAAATTATCTTTGAGCGCATAGGGCACGCCAGCCAGCCGCCCCACCTTTTCACCCGCAGCAATCTTCGCGTCAATTTCCCGCGCCTTTTTCAAAGCCCCCTCTTCGTTCAAAAACGTAAATATATTATAATCCGCAAAATGTTTAGCCTTATCCAAAGCATCTCGCACCAATCTTTCTGCTGTAACTTTTTTATTTGCTATTTTCATAATACTTTTGGCACCTTTATTTGATTATCTTCTGCTTCTACCGTCAAAGCCAACAGTTCTTCTCTCGAAGCATCCTGCGGCAAAATCTCATCTGCCCGCCAGACATTTTCCATTTCAAATACCTGATAGGTTGGCTCTACGTCCGAAGTGTCTAGCTCATCCAGCTGCGAAATATACTTAATAATACTCTGCAAATCCCCACCCAAAGATTTCACTTCCGCATCAGAAAGCGAAAAATTCGACAAATCCGCCAAATGCAAAATATCCTCGCGTTTTATCTCCATACACACAATTATACCAAACTATTTTGCGTTCCGGAACAAAATCTTTTTAATATAGTTAAACACCGGCTTGGCTTCTTTCAAATTCAAGAAATAGCTAGCAATCAAATACGCGCCAAACGAAACTCCCGCGATCAGCAAGAATTTCGGAATTGTAATCACCAGCGACGTATCGGTCGCCATCAGCGGCACGAACTTAGTCATCGAAAAAGCCACACAGCCCGCAATAATTCCTGCAAACGCCATCCTTCCTGCCGCCCGCCAAAAAGCCTTATTCAGAAGTTCCCCGCCTGCCCGTCTTTGTAGTATATATAACAATATTACAATTTCTATCACTGCCCCGATCGACTGCGCCATACCTAGCCCATCTACCCCCAGCCCAATCGTATAAAACCACACCGACATCCCGATAGTCAAACCGATCGCCAGTATCGACACATAAAACGGCGTTTTTGTATCTTGAAAAGCATAAAATCCCCGCGAAGCAATGTGAAACACACTTCTCGCAAAAATTGCGATACACAGCATCCCCAAGACCGACGCAATTGTCCCGTTGCTATCGTTGTTGCCGATATTCGAAATAAAACTCGTCACGTATCCCCGCGCAAAGAACGCCACGATCGTCACCGGTAGCGCAATCCAAATAATCGTCCGGAGCGCCTGCCGGAAGGTATGGTAAAATTCCTTTTTATCTCCCGCTCCTAGCTCCTCGGTCAATTTCGGGAAAAACGCCGTCGAAATCGCCACCCCGATCAAACTAATCGGCATCTGGTGCAAGGTCGAGGCCTGGTTGAACGACCGCACCGCCCCCGCCCCCATTCGCGACGACAAGTTGGTATTTACGATCCCGTTCACATAGTCTATCCCCTGGTCTAGCGAACGCGCTGGCAAAAGTCGCAAAATCGAGCGAAATCCCTGGTTTCGCCAATTAATCTTAAAGCGATAATCCATCCCCAGCCCAAACAGCCCGACTAGGGACACGATCAACTGCATCACCGCCCCCAAGATCACCCCAATTGCTACCCCCATAATCCCGCCTTCAAAGATCTGCACGCCAAAA
>JAZRAP010000052.1:0-2247 GCA_045634665.1 Candidatus Nanosyncoccus sp. | reverse complement strand
CCCCCCATTATACCACAAAACAAAAAAATGGAGCCGAGTGTCGGGCTTGAACCGACGACCTACGGTTTACAAAAACGTCGCTCTACCAACTGAGCTAACTCGGCATATAGACATTATACCACAAAAATAGTCCCCGAAGGGACTATTTTTAGTAATTTTCTGGCTTTATCTCGAAATAAGCTTGTGGATGATCACAAACTGGACAAACTTCCGGAGCTTCTCGGCCAATCACGATATGCCCACAATTTCGGCAGACCCAAATAGTATCACCATCACGCGAAAATACTTTTTTATCTTTTACATTAGCCAGCAACTTCAAATACCGTTCTTCGTGTGTCTTTTCGATCGCCGCTACTTGGTCAAACTTCTCCGCTAGTTCGTCAAATCCTTCTTCGCGTGCCACGCGAGCAAACTCTACATACATATCGGTATATTCATAATTTTCGCCATCCGCTGCGACTTGCAAGTTTACATCGGTCAGCTCTACGGCTCCACCGTGCAATTCTTTATACCACATCTTAGCGTGCTCTTTTTCGTTCAAAGCCGTCTCAGCAAAAATCGCCGCAATCTGTTCATAACCATCTTTTTTGGCTTGCGAAGCAAAGAAATCATATTTCGTCCTCGCCTCACTCTCTCCCGCTAGGGCCTTTTTTAAATTTTCTTCAGTTTTGGTGCCTTCATATTGAGTTTTCATTTATCCTCCTTTTTATATATTATATACAGGTATAACCACCGTCAACTGGCAAAATTACGCCAGTCACATACGACGCTTCCTCTGAAGCCAAGAACACCACCGCTGCGTCCAACTCCCCTGGCTTACCGTAACGTTGCATCGGCACCATAGTCTTGGCAAAATTCTGGAATCTTTCAGTATCTAGCACTGCAGTTGTCAGCTCGGTATAAAAATATCCTGGGCAAATCGCATTACAAGTAATCCCGTCCATAGCTAACTCCGCCGCCACCGCACGGGTGAAATTCACCACTGCACCCTTTGACGCATGGTAAGCGATGGTCGGGATCTCGGTGTTTCCTACCAGACCATACATCGAAGCGATGTTGATAATCCGCCCGTATTTGTTTTTCTGCATAATCTTGGCAAAAGCTCGCGTCATCTTAAACACGCTGGTTTCGTCGGTAGCGATGGTAAAGTCCCACTCCTCGTCTGTCATGTCTACCACGCCTTTGTCTTTGGAAGACCCAGCGCAGTTTAGCAAAATATCCACTTTGCCAAATTCTTTTTCTACCTCAGAAGCCACTTTGTTGATGTTTTCGGTGTCGGTCACATCACACTTATAAGCTACGACTTTTTCTGCGCCTTCTTTTTCTAATTTCGGCTTAAAATCTTCCAATCGCTCTACTCTTCTCGCCAAAATCGCGAGCGACGCACCCTGCCGCGCTAGCGCTAGCGCCATTTGCTGCCCAAGACCTGATGATGCTCCGGTCACTACCGCTACTTTTCCTTTCAAATTGAACATAAAAACTCCTTTCTATTAGCTCCATTATACCAAAAAGCGCCAAAATAGTCATCGTCCGTGCTGATATTGCTTGCGCTTTTCTTGCAAAAGCAGATTTTTTCAGCTATAATTAAACTAACATAAACTAAAAGGAGTTATTTTATGCAAACTTTAGCAGTAGCCTTAACCGAAGGCGAAAAAGAAGCCGCTGTAGCCGGCGGCGTAGCTGGCGCCACGTTCGGCATAATTGCCACTATTGGCATCATTTTCTTTGTGCTATACGTCATCGCTAGCTGGAAAATCTTCCAAAAAGCCGGTGAGCCTGGCTGGAAAGCCCTCATCCCCATTTACAATGTCTATATCATGTTTAAGATCGTCAATATGAAAAGCTGGTTCTGGTGGCTAATCGCCATGAGCATCTGTTGCAATATCATGATCGCCGTGGATATTCCGGGCATTTACAACATGAACCAAAGCCAACTAGACGCCATCGACTGGGGTCAACATCCGATGACCATCATTGCCACGATTATCTCAATAGTCGTCACAATTTGGGCCAACATCACTTACTCTTGGCGCACCTCCAAGGTATTTGGGCACGGCGTTGGCTACTTTATCGGCCTCTGGCTTCTCCCCAACATCTTCTGGCTTATTCTTGGCTTCGATAAGTCCAAATACGACAAAAAGGCTCTCAAGAAAAAGAATTAAGCTTTTCTGCAAAACCCCGCTTGTTTTCAGGCGGGGTTTTTGCTATAATAAAATTACTGCTGGAGTCGTCTAGTGGCAATGACAA
>JAZRAP010000051.1:0-2885 GCA_045634665.1 Candidatus Nanosyncoccus sp. | reverse complement strand
CGACTTCTTTATTCCATATTTCTCCTCAATCTCCTTCACATCAATCTGCTGAATATCCGTAAACCCTTTGAGAATCCGCCACATATGCGTATTCTCATCCACAATCTGCAGCATATCGAGATCCGACGAAATAATAAAAGTCTCCCACTCACATTTGCCGCTAGCATCCAAAGCCTCATCCGCCTGCCGACTCAGCGTCCCAATAATATCATCCGCCTCATACTCGTCTACTTCCACAAAACTCCACCCCAAATCCGTCACTAATTCCTGAAGTAAAGGTATCTGCGCATAAAAATCCTCCCCCGGCTTCACTCGCCCGGCCTTATAATCTGCAAAAACCGCTCGTCGCTTTGCCACAGACGTCCGCGAGTCCCACGCCACCACTACTTTCGTCGGTGAAAGACGCGACACGATTTCCATCGCGATCGCCGCAAACCCATACACGCCTCCCGTCGGCGTCCCGTCAGACAGCGACAGCGCCCCCATCGCATAATACCCCCGATAAAACACCGATTTCCCGTCAATTAGCACCAATCGTTTCAAAACGAAATCTCCTCCAAAATCCCATCCACCTGTTCACACGTTTCGTCCACCGTCCCATTATTGAGAACATAATAATCCGCCGCGCCGATCGGCCCGCCTTTTTCCAAATTCTCAATCTCACTTTGGTCACGCTCCCGGATCGCTTTCGCATCAAAAGCCCGTTCCGGCCGCCTCGCCACTCGCGCATATCTCAAATTCTTATCCACCACCACCGCCAAAAACGTCAAACAACCCGGAAATTCATGTTTCAAAGTCTTATACTCCGTCCAGGAATACACCCCATCGAGGATTATCCGCTTCTGCCCCGCCCCGATCAAGTCACGGACTTCGCTAATCACCTGTCGCACCACCCAATCCGCCCCCTCCGTGGCTCGGATCATCTCCCGAAACTCTTTTTCGCTCGCCCCATCTTCCGTCCGCTCAATCCCCCGCTTCTCCATCTCTTTATAAATCATCCCCCCGAAATACACTTTCGGATACCCTTTCTCCGTCAAATGGTTCACCACCACCGATTTTCCACTCCCACTCATCCCCACTACTGCTAGAATTTTCACATTTTCCATGCTATTATTATAAGATATGAGAAACTTTTTTACAACTTCCGACAATCTAGAAAAAATCATCAAACAAACCCTGAAAGATCACCAAGTCCAAAAAACCGAGCACATCCTGACCGGCTGGACCAACATCGTCATCGAAGTCACCACTGATAAAGGTGCCTATTTTTTCCGCTTCCCCCGCAATCCTTTCTGGTCCAAAATGATTGTCAAAGACGCCACCGTCTGCAACTTTGTCGACGGCAAAACCAGTTTCTACACTCCCCAGATGAAACTTTGCTACGACCAGCAAAACCGTCCTTTCTCCGTCCACCAAAAAATCGAAGGCTACTGCCTCGGCGACCGTATCTACCATCTTTCCCACACCGCTCTCACCGGCGCCGCCTACGACGTCGCCAAATTCGTCAAAGAGCTCTCCAGCATCAGCCTCAAAAACGCCCCCGAACCAGTCAAATACCCTCTTTCCGATTTCTTGAAAGAACTAGACTACCAACATTACGACCAACACATCGACCAAGACCACGTCTACATCAAACAAACCGAAAAACAAAATCTCGTCCACGGCGATCTCAATCTCGGTAATATCCTCCTCGATAAAAACGACAAAGTCATCGGCATCATCGACTTTTGTTTCGCCGGCACTGGCAATCCCAATATGGACGTCGCCCGCATGCTCTCTCGCCCCGCTCCTAAAGAATTCACCGACACTCTCATCCAAGAGTTTGACAACCCCGCCGAGATCACCCGCATGAAAAAAGCCTGGCAGCATATCGACGCCGGCTACGCCGAGCACATCCGCACCAATTTCCCCGAAATCAACTTAAATCAGTTGTAAGATATTTTATTTTCGCTTCTCGCCGCTCGTCGTCGTCAGGCTTCGGCATCTCCTCTCGCGCCGAATAGTCCGCAAACACCGGCAAACAATCTTTCACCACCCCGTCATAGACAGGCAAAAGGTCATACACACTCCACATCACCACCCGCATCTCCGGCGCACTGGCAGCATAAAACTCCAGTGCTCTCGCCGTCGCCCGAATAAATTCTTCCTCAGTTTCTTTCGTGTGTCGCCACGCCCGCCCACTCAAAAACTTCTCCGTCACCGCCGGCGAAACCGCAATCATCATTAGCAACATTTCATACCGCGAAGCCTCCGCCAACTTCAGCAAAATCCCCTCCATCTCCGGGTCGAGCAGCGTCACGTCCAGCACAATATCATACCCGCCCCGCATCAACTCGCTCAGAGTTAAAAACAACATAATCGTCGAAAATTCATCCGTCATCTTCCTCAAATTCGCATCCCCATAAAATTCCTTGATCTCCTCATAGTGCGGATGATATTCTACAAACCTCCGCGCCGCCAGCAAAATCGGTTCCAACTCTCTCGTCTCGCAATACGCCTCCACCGCCGGCAAAATCTGCGTCGTCTTTCCCGACCCGCTCACTCCTGCTATCCGTATCAAATGTCGGTTCTGCGTCGCCGCCAGCGTAAATTCCTCCACCACTTTTTTCACAATCCCCGGATATTCAGCCGGCCCCACTTGCCACTCTTCCTTTACCTGCGAAGGCCAGTGCGCCTTCATGTATTCTACTACTTTTGCCAGCCCTCGATCACTTTCAGACATTTTTTTGCCTTTCTTACTTCAATTTTTTTCATCCCCTCAAATACTTGCGATTCCCCCTCCGCTTGCACCTCCACCCGACCACTTTTCACAAACTCCAGCACATCCCCCTTCGTCTCTTCCCCCGGCGTCCTCACAAAAATACTTTTCACCATCAAATCAAACA
>JAZRAP010000050.1:0-3110 GCA_045634665.1 Candidatus Nanosyncoccus sp. | reverse complement strand
TAAACTTCTCCGGCAACGGCCGCAAAGTCTTAGTCAGCAGCCGTACATAATTCGCAAACACCGAAATCTCGCCCGTTTGCGACTTATCTACTACGCCCGTCGCTTCGATAAAGTCCCCCACGTCCAGCAACTTGATATCTTTCACTCCTAGCAGCCCTGCCGGCGTTTCCGCCCCGTCTGCCTTCATAAAAATCTGCACTTCACCAAAATAATCCCGCACCTTAATGAAAGCTAGTTTGCCAAATGCGCGAATCGCTGCGATCCGTCCGGCAATCGTCACTTCCTGACCTTGCCGCTCTTCAAAATGGTCGACAACTTCCGAAATTTTACAATTTCGCTCCGACTTTGACGGGTACGGCTCAATCCCCCGCGCCCGGATTTCTTCTAATTTTCTCAACCGCTCCTTGCGGTAATCTTCTAGTAACATACCTCTATTATATCATGTTACTTGATTTCGACAATCTTTACCTTTTTGCCGTTAAAATCAAACTCATCGCCTGCCTTATGTCCCAACAAAGCTTTGCCGATCGGCGACTCATTGGAAATCCTACCCTCGAGCGGGTTCGCTTCTGTCCGCCCGACCAGCGTATATTCTTGCTTTTTCCCACTCAAAGTCAAAACTACCGTCACGCCCAGCGCAACTTTGTCTTTCTTGCCACCTCGGATCACTTTAGCATTCTTCAAAATCTCTTGGATCTCCAAAATCCGCCCCTCGGCAATTTTCTGTTCGTTGCGCGCCGAACTATATTCTTCATTTTCCGATAAATCCCCAAAAGACCTCGCCGTTGCAATTTTTTCTGCAATCGCCGGCCGCCCTTTGATCAACTCATCTAATTCTTTTTCTAATTCTTTTTTACCATCAGCCGTCAAACTGATATTCTTCTTTATCATATTTACTCCCACTTGCTAACATATAGAAGTTTACTTGATAAAACTTAGTTTGTCAAGCTTAATCATCGATGTTTTGCCAGTTGCTCTTTCTGTGACTTCCGCCGAACCCTTTGCCAAAGTTTTTTCCGAAACTACTATCCGGTATGGTATCCCCATTAGCTCCGAATCAGCAAACTTAGCCCCCGGCCTCATATCACGGTCATCCAAAATTACTTCATCTTCGTGCCCGGCGTATAATTCGGCTGCCTTCTTCTCGCCATCTTCCCCAATTCCCACTAGATAGTATTTGAAAGGCGCCACCGCTTCCGGCCAGACCAAACCCTTTTCGTCGGCAAATTTCTCCGCAATTACCCCCATCAAACGTGACACGCCGATCCCGTAGCAGCCCATATAAACCGTTTGCTGTTCGTTGTTCTCATCAATATATTTCAGCCCCAACGGCTCAGAATATTTAAATTTTAGTTTAAAGATATTCCCCACTTCTGCCCCAGTTGTCTCCTCAAAATCAGCTTTATTCACGCCAAATTCTTCCAACACCTCATCTTCAAACACCTCTTTGTTTAGCACTAGCGACTTGCCCTTGTTGTAATATACCGTATCTTCCCCTACCGGCAAAAAAGTCTGATATTCGTGCGAAAATTTTGAAAAAATCCCACCACTCGCAAAAGTCTCAAATGTGCTCTCCCCCAGTCCCACTCGCTCGAAAATCCGCGCATATGCCCCCTCCACTTCCGCATAAAATTTATCCAAATCCTCCTCCGAAGAGTGGAAACTATACAAATCCTTCATCAAAAACTCGCGTCCGCGCAAAATTCCCGACTTCGCCCTCAGCTCGTTGCGGAACTTATTTTGGAATTGGTATACCGAAAACGGCAAATCTTTGTAACTAGAGACATATTTCTTTACCATTTCAATCATCGGCTCTTCATGTGTCGGTGCGAGACCCAGCGTCCCTCCCGCCGACAGCTCCGTCTTGAACCAAATATCTACTTCTTGATCGCTAAACCTACCGGTTTTTTCCCACGGCTCCGGGCTTTGCAGGGCCGACATGATCACCTCTTCGCACCCCAACTTGTTCAGCTCTTCTCGGATGATATTTTTTATATTTTCTAACACCCTTAATCCCAACGGCAAGAAATCATACGCCCCCGCCATTTCTTTGTGGATATAGCCTGCCCGCGTCAAAAGCGCACCGTTGACTGCTGTTTCATCTTTTGGCGCCTCGCGCAAAGTTTTTACAAAAGTTTTAGATAGTTTCATGCCCCCTATTATACCACAATTATATCCCAGCAACGTAAAGCAAATAAAATGCCACCCCGTTTTTTAGCATATGCACCAATATGCCGGCATAAATCGTCCCGGTAACTTCACGCAAGCCACATAGCACCACCGATGTCGCAAATACATTTACGCCCACATTCCACTGCATATGCACCAGTCCAAATAGCAGCGAAACCAATAAAATCGAAATTATCATCCCTGCGACATTGGAAACTTTTTCGGATAGCTTTTTTCGCATCAACCCGTATAGCCACCCCCGAAAAATAATTTCCTCGGCAATCGGCGCAATTACCACCAAAGAGACAAAAGCTACCACCCGATCTAGGCCCGAATTTAGAACGCTAAATCCCACATCCTGGCTCTGATCGGCAATCTCCTGAAACCACGGAAAAATCATAAACAGCGCGGTTAGCCCCGCCGCCAATATCAACTGCGCCAAAAATCCCACTACCGCAAGACCAATATCCGTCCAAGTCGGCCAGCCTCGGAGCCCTAGCCGCTCGCGCCCAATCTTCTTGCGCGACGCTAAAAACACCAACCCTACCGCCAAAATGTAAGAAATCGCCGTATAGACCGCCGTCCAAACCGGCTCTACAAAAGTATCCTTTCCTAAAATCCAAATCATAATGTACCCCACTACTAGTTGAGATACTATCACCGAAACCGCCACCCAGAGCATCATTAAAAAAATTTCTAAAACCAGCTTACCACACCGCTTTGCCCCGCCGCGTTTATCCGCCATTAGCTATCCTCACGATGTCTAGCACCGTCACGATAAAGATTAGCGCCAAGAGTACCATCATCGCTCTAGAGACAATTTTTTCCTCAGTCTCCTTTGTCAATTTTTTCTTACGTAATTTGTAAATTGCAATCAATAACCATCGCCCCCCGTCCAAAGCCGGGATCGGCAGTACATTCATACAGGCCAGCGACACGCT
>JAZRAP010000049.1:0-2285 GCA_045634665.1 Candidatus Nanosyncoccus sp. | reverse complement strand
AACAGCCGGTGCAGCCGGAACAGCCAATGCAACCAGAACAGCCGGTAGGGCCGATGGTGGCTGGGCCTGTAGTCGAGCCGGCGCCGGTTGCAGAGGCGGCGCAACCAGTGCAGCCCGTGGAGCCGGCGCAGCAGATGGGCGTGGTAACGAATATGGACGGGACAATGCCGGCACAGCCGATGCTGGACCCGATGGGGCGACCGATGCAAAAGGCCGTGGAAGAATTACCGCCAAAACCGAAAAAGAAGAAAACTGGTCTGATTATCGCGGCGGTGGTTTCGCTGTTTATCGCAATTGGCTGTGGCGTGGCGGCGGCTTTGATTTTGCTCAATAACAACAAAGAAGACGTGGTGGCGATCGCTTTTGGCAAGTTGATTTCCGGTGACGCCCCGACGAATCTAGCGATTGACGGTACGGTCAATGTGGAGTTCAATGATGCGTCTTCGGCGATTTCCGATATGCAAGTTAACTTAAAGGCCGAAGGGGTGGTGAGCTCGATGATCAATACCGCCTCGGCAAAGCTGAATGCCAATTTGAAAGACGGGAAGAGCTTTTCGGTAGATTTGGATGAGGTATATGCTGCGAACGGTGATTTGTATCTAAAAGTTGATGGCGTGACAAACATGATGGACAGTTCCTATCCCGCGGGCGAGGTAACGGTGGAAGAGGTAGAAGTAGTGTCTAGCGAAGAAGCGGTTGAAGTCATAGAGGGCGAAGTAGTTACAAATGAGGGTACAAACTCGGCTGAGGCACTAGCGGGGATGCTGAATTTGCTCGAGATGATCGACGGTGAGTGGATCCGAATTTCTACGGATGATTTAGGGATGGTTGCGCCGACGGCGGGGAGCGGCGACACAGCTTGTCTGGCGAACTTAGCGAATGACCTGACCGCGAACAGCAATACCATTTTGGGGATTTATAATAAAAACCCGTTCATCACTTCGACTACGGATAAGTTGCAAGTGCTGAGTGAAAAAAATCCGATTTATCGAGTGCTGGTAGACAACGAAAAGCTAGCTGGTTTCTTGAACGAGGCGAGCAACACGGCACCGATGCAGAATTTTGCTAGTTGTACTGGCAATGAAAGTGCTGAGGTGAGTGCTGACGCCATCCAAAAAGTCTTAAGTGAAATGCCGGCAGTATATGTGGAGATTGACGAGAATTATAATTTCACGCGACTTTATGCGGAATACGACAGCGGCGACGCTAAAGTAGTGGCGGATTTGGATTTCACTTTCCCGAATAATGTCAACGTGCCGGAGCCGACGGAGTACAAAGATTTGTCGACTATGTTGCAAGAGTTGACGGCCGGCATGTTTGAGACGAGTGACACAGGAGCAGTAGAAGTGGCGCCAACCGAATAGATTGGTTCGGTTTGACAATTTACGCAAAGTGTGATATAATTGAGAGATGAACGAAGTACTCAAACAAAAACTAGCTAAACTCCCGGTGGACCCGGGAGTTTATTTTCACAAAAATGCGGCGGGGGAAGTGATTTACGTGGGGAAAGCGGCGGTTTTGAAAAACCGAGTGAGGCAGTATTTCCAAAAGTCGGCTAAGGACCCAAAAACTGAGGCTTTGGTGCGCGAAATCGCAGATACAGACTGGATCGTGGTGGATACCGAGATGGACGCTCTGTTTTTGGAGTCAGAGATGATCAAGCGTTACAAACCAAAGTGGAACATACTGCTGCGCGATGATAAATCGGTGAGTTATGTGCGAATTGACATGAAATCGGAGGTGCCGTATGTTTCGTTTACGCGCAATCCCCTGGATGATAAGGCGACCTATATCGGCCCGTTTTACGGGAAGTCGGCGGTGGAAAAGGCGGTGCGGAGCCTCCGGCGGATTTTCCCGTATTATATTAAACCTTATTCTGGTAAAAAGAATTTGGATACGGATCTGGGGTTAACGCCGGGGATTGAAGTGGGGCGGATGAGCGCAAAAGATTACAAGCGAAATTTGCGGAAGCTAATTCGCTATCTGGAGGGCGACCGAGAAAAACTTTTGAAGGACTTAGAAAAAACGATGAGAGCAGAGGCTGCGGCGGGACAGTTTGAGCTGGCAGCGGAAGCGCGTGATCAGCTGCGAGGGCTAAAAGAACTAAAGAAAAAAATTGTGTTTAGCGATAAGGAGTTTTTGGATATTTCGTCGGATCAGGCCCTGCGTGAGTTGCAAGAATTGTTGGGGCTAAAGGAACCGCCACGACGGATTGAGGGATATGACATTTCGCATCAGTCAGGTAGCGATGCGGTGGGGAGCATGGTGGTGTTTATCAATGGGAC
>JAZRAP010000048.1:0-9277 GCA_045634665.1 Candidatus Nanosyncoccus sp. | reverse complement strand
CGTAATCCGCGGATCATTCTTCAAATAATCCCCATCCTTCCGATATTTTTTAATCAGCTCCGGCTTCCCCATTTTCGTAAACGCTTCCTCCGCTGTCATCCCCGAATATTCCGGCTTCATCGACCGAAACTTATAACATTTAAACTTCCGGTTATACTGCGTCAACCTCTCATCCGCATAAATCGCCGGCGCCTTGATATTAGACAACTTCAAAATCAACCACGTCAAAGCCATCGGTATCGCCGCCACAATCAAAGCACACAGAGAAAATATTATATCAAACGCCCGCTTCACTCCCGCATACCAACCAGTCAACGGCGTCGTCAACACCAACACCGCCGGCGTCGCCCCAATCAGCTCCATCTCTCCAAAATGCGACGACAACGCCGTCTCACTCGGCACAAAATAATACAGCAGATGCCGCTGCACCGTCTGTTTATACACATATTCTGTCGATTTCTCATCCGTCTGGAAAATCACATCCACCTGCGCTTTTTTCAAAGCATCTTTAAGCGACGAATATTGATGTGTTTTCAAATCCTTTGGGATGTATTTTTTCGCCGCCACAATCCCCACCAACCTATATCCAGATTCCGGCGTCGAAGCAATATAATCCGCCAAATATTCCGTATTTTTGTGGTTACCGATAATCACCACTCGTTTCGCTCCGTAATCACTCTTAAAAATCTGTCGCACCACAAATCTTAGCACCACCCGCTCCGCCAGCAAAAATACAAACGACAGCAGCACCGACGTCAACGCCATCACCCGCACCGGGAACAAATCTTCCCCCACAAAGAAATCATAAACAATCAGCGCCGCCACCGACAAAATCGCCGCCAGCAGCAGCCTCCCCCGCTCCGGCAGTCTAGACCGCCCCAAAAAGATGTCTTTCCGATACAACCCCAGCGCCGCCAATATTATCAGCATCACCGGCACCAACCACACCACCGTCTGCACAAAATCAAAAAACTGTGACTCAAACGTAAACGGCCGCGGGTCCACCTTCACTCGGATAAAATACGCCATCGCAAATGACAACAAAAGCGCCAACGCATCCCCAATTATCAACAACAATCTCAAAATAGTATCGGACTTCTTCCGCATACTCTAATTTTACTCTACCGTAACGGATTTCGCAAGATTTCGCGGCTGATCTACGTCTAGCCCTTTTTCCAAAGCCACATAATAAGCAAACAACTGCGCCACCAAATTCAGCAGAACCGGCACAAATATCTCTAGAGATGTTGTAATTTTCACAACATTCTCTACTCCCAAATCAAAGTCCGCCCGGTTCGTCACCGCAATCACATGCCCGCCTCTAGCCAAAACTTCCTGCACGTTTGAAACCGCCTTTTCGTAAAGCTCCCCCGTCGGCAACATCGCGAATTCAAAGAACCTATCGTCCACCAGCGCCAACGGCCCGTGTTTCAACTCTCCAAACGCATACGCATTTGCATCAATATACGAAATCTCTTTGAGTTTCAAAGCCGCCTCCATCGCCGTCGGATAAGCCGTATCTCGCCCCAAATAAATCGCATGGTCATAATCCTTGTATCGCCTTGCAATCTCCCGCGCTGGCTCCTTCACTTCATCCAAAACTTTTTGAATCTCCGCCGGCATTTTGGCGATTTCTTCAATATATGGTCTTAGAATCCCACTTCGCACCCCCTTTGCCTGCGCAATCGTCAGCCCAAACATCACCATCGCAATCGCCTGCGAAGTAAACGCCTTTGTCGACGCCACCGAAATCTCCGGCCCCACATGCACATAAGTCCCCCCGTCCACTTCTCGCGCAATCGTCGAACCAATCGTATTCACGATCCCAATCGTCGGGGTTCCCTGCTTCTTAATTTCGCGCAGACACGCCAGAGTATCCGCCGTCTCCCCCGATTGCGACACAATCAACGCCACCGAATCCTTCGGAATATACGCCTGCCGGTATCTATACTCCGAAGCCACCACTACTTCCACCGTCACTTCCGGCGCAAATCGCTCAATATAATACGACGCGAGCAGCCCCGCATTATAAGCCGTCCCACACCCTACAATCACCAAATGTTTCACTTTCCGCAATTCCTTTTCTGGCAACCCCGGCCCACCTAGGCGCACCATCCCGTCTCTTAGATCGATCCGTCCTCTTAGAGTCTCCTTCAAAGAGCGCGGCTGTTCCATAATTTCTTTCAGCAAAAAGTGCTCATAGCCATCTTTCTGAATCGCCGCCAGATTCGTCTCAATTTCCTCCACCTTTGCCGACACCGGCTCCGCGTTCAAAGTTTTTATTTCCACACTTTTGTCCGTCACCGTCGCCACCTCGCCATCATTCAAATAAATCGCCTGCTTAGTGTGTCCCAGAAGTGCCGACGCATCCGAAGCAATCAAAGTCTCACCGTGCCCCACGCCAATCACTAACGGCGACCCAGCCCGCGCCACTACGATTTCACGTGGGTTTTTGTCCGACATCACCGCAATTCCATAAGTCCCCTGCACTAATTTGAGCGCCTGCACCACCGCATTCGTCAGCGGATACCTACCGCCCTCATAAAACGAATCCACCAGCGCCGCCAAAACCTCCGAATCCGTCTCCGACTTAAACTCGTATTTCCCTTCTAGCGCCGCCTTTAATTCTTTATAATTCTCAATAATCCCGTTATGTACTAAGTAAATATCACCCACCTGGTGCGGATGCGCATTCACCTCTGACGGCTCCCCATGCGTCGCCCACCGCGTATGGCCAATCCCCACCTTGTCCTCACGTTTATTCCCCATTAACTTCGCTTCCAAATCCGCGATTTTCCCCTTCGTTTTTATCAAAGTCGCCCTGTTGTCATCATCAAAAGTCACCACCCCCGCCGAATCATACCCCCGATACTCCAACCGTTTCAGTCCTGACACCAAAAAATCTTGCGCGTTTTTATCCCCCACATACCCCACAATTCCACACATATCAAAAACTCCGTTAGATTGATATTACCCCCATTATATCACATCTCTACGCCATCAATATATAACTTATAGCCATTCAAATTTATGTTGCTGTTCGTCGTATCCGCATTTATCAGCGATTTCACATAGGTATCACCTGTCAGAGTCAACGTGCTCGAACTATCCAAAGTCAGCGACACCTCACCTGTATTTTCACCGTTTATCGCCCCTTTAAACGAAGAGCCATTTTTTAAATTCATCATCAACTCAGAAATCTCATCCACTACAATGTTCCCCGCCACCGATTGATCTGTCAAATTCAGCACAACTGCCCCACCATTACTGCCAGAATTCCCCCACGAATCTTTTTGGATCCTCAGGAAATTTCCGCTCGCATCATTATTCACGATTTTATTATTTTCCAAATTAATCGTCGCCGTCGTATTCGTCACGTAAAAACTATCACCTTTATTAGTCGTAATTGTAGAATCTTTAGCCGTAAACACCGCTTCGCCCGACGCCGCATCACCGCTCATCGATTGATACAAAAAGATATTTTTATAGGTAGTAGATTGACCATTCAAAGTACTATTTGTATCGGTCAAATCTACGTTCTCCAGCGTAATACTATTTTTGCCCTCAATAATCGCCCCCTCAGATGCCGTCGCAATCAAAGTTGCATTTTTCACCGTAATATCCGCCGTCGAATAAATCGCTGGCGAACCCTTTCCGGTGGTTTTATAAGTGCCTTTATCCACTGTCACTGTTCCGCCCCCACGATCCGAACGAATCGCCGCGCTAGACGTCCCCGCCGTAGTAATCGTCAGGTTCTCCGCGTTCATCACGCCGCCACCGGTCGCCATAATCCCGCCAGAATTATCTTTGCTAGTAGTAATGGTGGAATCAGAAATATTTACCGTTGTTCCATCCGACGACGAATTATTAGTAGTCGCCGAACCTCCGTAGCTAAACACCCCATTTGCTCCAGTCGCATCAGTCGTAATCGTAGCTCCTTTAATCGTCAAATTCGCTCCACCTTTCGCCAAAATCGCCGAATTCGTTCCATAAAAACTCGTATTATCACCATCGTCGCTATCACCAGTCTTAGCCACATTGATATTAGTGAGAGTTGCCGTGATATTTCCAGATGCCAAAATCGCGTTTTCATCGCTATTTATCGAGACAAAATCCCCACCATCAATAGTTTCATCCGTCGTAATTTCTTTCACGGCAGAGTACGACACCGATAAACTACTATTCATCGCCGGCACCTCACCGCTCCCCGCAAACCTATTATTCAACGTATTCACCATCAAAACCCAGAGCACCCCCAGTATCACCACCAAAACCACGATTATCGCCGTATAAGATAAACATTCCTTACGCCTCATCTGCCCTCCTTCCTAACCTCTAGTTATCGCTACTTTGCGAACTGTTGCTGTCGTTACTTGGTTTCTCCGGTGGCGTACCACTCTGGCCATTTCCAGAATTATCCCCACTTGGCATTTCCGGTGGTGTACCGCCGCCCGGCATCTGCATTGAATTCCCATTAGAATTTGAACTTGTATTCAACGTTTGCGTATACACAAAAAACGCCGCAGTCGAAATCACCGCTCCCACCAATACACCGATCACAAACAGGATAATTTTCACTTTCGCTGTATCCCGCTTCTCAGCTCTAACTTCGTTAATTTCATTTTCCATGTTACTTCTCCATTATTTAATGTTTATACTTTTATTATACAATCTTTCCTGAAACCCAGCTTAAAATCCCAACCCGCCTTCATTACAACTCGCCTTCGCAATTATCGTTTCTAACGCCAACACTCTCTACAAGAAAGTCAACTAGTCTATTTCTTCCCCGCATCATTCACAGTCACCCCACCAAATCCCCCTGCCGCGTCCAAATAAATTGTGTGCTTACCTTTGCTCGCACTGCCTTTCCGTTCATCCGAAGCTCCACCAAAAATAAACCCAGATTTTATCTTTACTTGCACATCCTCCGGCACCGCAATATCAATCCCACCAAACAGCGCAAACGCCTTAATCACGGTATCTTTTTCAAACTTCGCTTTTGTCAAATCTAAGTCCACCCCACCAAACACCGCCGTCAAATTCGCCCCCGCAAAAACTTCATCGTTATACACCCTCTCACTTCCCGAGAAAATCGCCGTCTGCACGTCCATCACTTTTTCGTTTTTTGTGTCTCGAATTTTCTTTTCGACTTCCTTGTCGCTATTTTTATGAATTAGGCTTTTCACAATAATCCCAATCCCGATCGCGATCAATACTACCGCCAAAATCACCTTCCACGCAACGTCCCACGAGAACACATTCTGCGCCGCGAGCAATAAAATCACCCCCACCGCCAAAAGTATTAGGCTAGAAACTTTTTCCTTTTCCGTAAACAAGCTAATCACGCTCGGCACGATAATAAACAGCGTCCACCACCCATCAAAGAAAATATCAATACTAAATAGCCCCAGCGCATTCCCACCAAATATCACCCCCAACGCAATAATCGCAATTCCCCACACCACCGCTCTAACCTGTTTTTTCATATGCTCTCCTTTCCTGCCATTATACCACACAAGTGCTATAATGGTCTTAACTAACAAAGGAGTATTATGGAAAATACTAAAATCTGCCAAAGCTGCGCCATGCCACTCACTTCAAAAGATCTACTCGGCACCAACGCCGACGGCAGCATCAACGAAGATTATTGCAAATGGTGTTACGACAAAGGCGAATTTCTCGATAAATGCACTATGGAAGAATTTATTGAAAAATGCTCCCAGTTCGGCGAACAAGCCGGCATGACCAACGACGAAATGCGCCAATACTGCACCAAAGTTTTCCCCACCCTAAAGCGCTGGAAAGCCAATGTCTAGCTCCAAATCATACCGTGACTTCATTCTGGAGCAATTATCTGAAGTCCCAAATATCACCTGCCGTCCCATGATAGGCGAGTTTCTACTTTATTCTGACGGCATCCTATTCGGCGGCATTTACGACGACCGCCTGCTAGTCAAAATTACCCCAACAAATTCCGATTTTGACATGCCCGAAGCCATCCCCTACAAAGGCGCCAAACCAATGTATCTAGTCGAAGATGTCGACAACAAACCAAAACTCGCCAAAATCACCACCGCCACAGTCAAAAACTTAGCAAAATAAAAAACCCTAGCAGCTCCAACTACTTCCCCACTTGGTGAGGGGCGACCAGAGATACTTGCTCGACTTTGCATGGTCGTAGACTGGTGTATTGACCACCCCGAATACACGGCTAAACTGCGTGTGATACCTAAAAAGGATTATCCACTTGTGCTGCCGTGCATATTCTGAAATACACTTACAGGAACTGGGATTCGAACTTTTTGAGGATTTCTGGCTTAACTGGAACCGAAGAGGTCTAAAACAATGACAATGGATACGATAAATGAAATGTAATGTCAACAGATTATGGCTTTGCTATTAATTAAAAAGTTCCTTTAAAAAAGTTTACCGTTTTTATGTTCTAAAAACCTATACCTACTATTACTGTAATATCCGTTACTAAAATTTTCATCTAATCTAGCTCCGCTTTCCGACAACTTGTGGATAATAGATTCTTCATTCTTAAGATTCTTTTCAAGAATAAATATCGAATCTCTATCTATACGATTAAGCATCATCCCAGCATGAGTGCACACAATAAGCCCAGGAGCAAACGTATTACTTTTATATGAATCAATTATTCTTTGGACTAATCCATAGTGCAAATAAGCTCCAAATTCATCAATGAAAAGGATTTTATTGTCTTTTATAGATTGAATAATAGGAACAATAACCCCAAGCAGAGCTCTAGTTCCAATCGATTCTTCCCCAATATTAATTCCTACATACGTTTCCATGCCATTTGTTTTTATTGGATTATAAAAGTCATCCTTTAAAAGGTGGCCAGTACTTACCATCGTTCCAGGGTTAGAACGCATTATGGCTTTTGTCTCTTCAGGAATATTAAGTTTATCAAGCAGTTCGTTGGGCATCATAACATCGTCAAAGCGTATACTCTGTATAGTGAAATCCGCTTTTTTCAATATTTCGATAGTTTCATTTACTAGTTCCGGATGCTTTTTAAGCGTCATTATTGCTTCACCTTCAAGTTGCCCATTAGCGCAAGAAAGCACATGGAAACTATTAATTGCGGTGTAGACGGCTATAGCATAACTATTGTTATTTTCGATTGCCTTCGTAATTAATAAAGTATTTGGGCGAGTCCTAGACATAAGAGCACGATTAAAACCAAAATTAATAGCGCCTGGATTAACGACATTGTGATCTCTCTCAAAAATAGTTCTTTGGCGATAGGAGTCTATTCTCTTTTCTTTCAATGATTCGAATAAAACCAGTTCTGAATTATACCTGACAGTATATGAGAAAAACGAATCTCCTACCCGAAATTGCAATTCAAACCCAGTAGGTTTTTCGTCGTATCCTTTAGTAAAACGAAAATAGTCGTAAGGCAAAACAAAATCTGCATTAGCAGAAGATTTTATCATATTTTGTAGCGTAAGAAGTGCCCTAAAAATATTAGATTTCCCCGTAGCGTTTAGACCCACTATGGCAGTTATTTTTCTAGTCTTCTTCCCATCATCACTGAATAATATTTCTTGCTCATGACCAAAGGAACGAAAATTTTCTATTTTAAATCGTAATAATTGAGCCTTCTCATTGGTGTCCATGCACTATATATTAGCATGACTTCACGATAAAAGCAAGTATTTTGCATATAAGCGTAAAAAATGCCCTTTAGCCACTTGAATTTTCACGGAAAGCATGCTATCATCAGGGTAGCGGCCAAGAAACCGCACAGAACTTTGAAAAGTTAAAGTAAAAAAATCGCTCCTGGCGGAGCCAAAAGCGATGATTTTGACAAAAATATAGAAGCATTGTCAAATATATTTTAACTTATTTTACTGTTCTTGTCAACCATAATGTGCTCCGCCAGGCAAAAGAAGGAGATTAAGCATGGCTAAAAATGCTATTAAAACCGCCAAACCAGTAGCGAGCAAAGCTTCCAAGGTTCTGCAGACTAGCAAGTCTAAACCAATGAAATCTGTAGCGGCAAGTGCACTTTGCAATGCCAAAAAGAAGACGAGGTAGCATCTTGCGTATTGGCCGCGAGGCGGAATATCTGCCTCACGGCCAAAAATCTCTCTATAATATTCAGTAAATTAACTCTAGGATTAACATGCTCAAGAAAAACAACAGCGAGGACAACAAGAAAAATAATCCGAAAACTAGTATATACCGCTCATTAATTTGGATTTTAAGGGTATTTGCAGTTATCATTATTGCAATACTGATTGGAGATATGTTCAATTTAGCAGACGCCCTTAATATTCATCTACGCTTTGACTGGGCTATGATTATTTGTACGTTCGTATCGGCAATAGCAGCAATAACGCTAGGCATAGTATCAATTGAACAAAACAAACGTTTGGCAGAAATCAATGATGAACAACTGGAAAGTTCTATCGTTGCACAAAACTATCCATTAATAAAATTTTGCAAAGAGCAGATTATAAAAATAGACACTAGTACTTTTGAGCTAAAATTCTACGATACGCGCAATACTCCGCTTAAAGAAATTTACATCAAAAATATGGCACTGATTCCGTATTCTGAGGCGTTTAGGGTAGACGAAAGTCGCAAGCCTATCTGGATTCAAAAAGAAAAGAAGAGAATACAAGTTGAATTTACGCCTTATCACGAAAAGAATAACGAATCAGAAGGTTTCTACTTTGCCGATATTAATTCCGATTTAGAAATATTCCAGAGATATAAATACTATAGGATTGAATTCGAATTAGATATAATCAGTACTGCTAGTGTAGTTACCACGTATAAATACAAATTACTAATCGAGAGAGCTGATGGCATTAACACGCTAAAAAATAGGAGATATCCAAAAGTATATCATCAATTTTACGAATTTGGAGACATAATGAGCGCTAGGAAATACGCAGAGCACAAGTAGTTTATATCGCTTCAAGGAGCGCAACCTCAAAGAAACGAGGTGGAAAATGGCAAAACGCCACACATTCAAGAAAGTAAAACCCGGCGAACCAATACCGGTTACTGCTCGGCAACTGGAAAGTTTTATGCTTGAACATAATGGCAAATTCAATTCGCGCGATTACGACAAGCTCGAGCGCATGGAGCTTACCTATTCCCCTGTTCGCGACGCGATCCATGAATTAAAGACTTATTCCCTAGAAACACTAGCACAGCGCTTCGATGTACGCCTTTTGGGGCGCGGTAAGCGCGTTTTTGCGAGGTTAGACGCCGAAGACGACAAATGGTACTA
>JAZRAP010000047.1:0-2336 GCA_045634665.1 Candidatus Nanosyncoccus sp. | reverse complement strand
TAGTGGCGGGCTAATCTTGGCTATCTTGATTGGCTACGTCGTTGCCGCTGCCTTCTTAGGCGCCAACAACAGCTTCGTCATGAACCCAGCTATCGCCACCATGTTGCAAATCTTCCCGCAATCTGGCGAGAACTTTGGCGAAATCCTCGGCGGCATCTGCCAAGCCTTATCGCTCTATGCCATCATCCCGATGATCGGCGGCGTCATCGGCTTCTACCTATCAGACTTCGCCGGCAAACTTTCTAGCGAAGACTAGCGTAATAAAAAATAGCCCCTAGGGGCTATTTTTTATTGTTTCGGGAACAATGGCGTCTTTGGCGGCTCAATTTCACCAGCAAAAATCTCCGTAATCTTCTTGGCCGTCGCCGGCAAGAATGGTTGCAACATTTGATTTGCTACTAAAAGATCCCTTACCAGCATCTCTAAACACGTCTCTAATTTTTCCGTTTCGCCATTCTTTGCTAACGTCCACGGTTTTTCATCATCAATTCGTTTATTTAAGTCCTGTATTATTCCCCATACATAATTAAATGCCTTCGCATATTCAAATTTTTCCATTCGCTCATAATATCCTATCAGTATCGCTTCTTCCCACGGCAACCATTCTCCTTTCGACTTAAGAATGCGGTCCTTCTCTGAAATCTTCAGCATGTCTGTCATATCTTCAATTTTCACATTATATTTCACGCACATTGCCGCCAACCGCTGTACTAAATTCCCCAAATCATTTGCCAATTCATTGTTGTACGCCTTTTCAAACTTTTCCCACGTAAAATCCGAATCTGCAAACGTATCAACATGCCTCAAGAAATAATACCGAAATGCATCCAGCCCATACTTATCAATTACTTCCGCTGGATTCACTACATTTCCAATTGTTTTGCTCATCTTCTGCCCATCCGCCAATACCATTCCATGCGACACAATAGCACGCGGCAATTCCAACCCTAACCCTAGTAGCATCGCCGGCCAAATAATCGCATGAAATCGCAAAATATCTTTGCCCACAAACTGCGCCGCCGCCGGCCACCATACCTTATAATCATCAGTATCCGGATAGCCTAGTACCGTCAAATAGTTCGCCAAGGCGTCCATCCACACATACATCACTTGCGACTCGTCACCCGGCACCGCCACCCCCCATTCCAATTGCGTCCGTGGGCGTGAAATTGACACATCGGGCGATTCTTCTAGCAATCGTAAAATCTCTTTTTTACGAAACTCTGGCAAAATCAACATCTCATCTACCTCAATCGCCCTTTTAATTTCTTCCTTGAAATCGGCAATTCGCAAATAATAATTCTTTTCCGCTAATTTTTCATACGGTTTTTGATGATCCGGGCAAATCCCCCCGTTTTCTTCATATTCTTTATCCGTAATAAACCGTTCACAACCCGTACAATACCACCCCTCATACGTATCCATATATATATGGTCGCCGAGCCGCTGCCAAATTTCCTGAACTCGCCGTTCATGCTCCTCGTCCGTCGTCCGCACGTAGTCCGTATATTCTACTCCTAATTTACCGATAAATTTCACAAAACCTTCGGTTTTCAAATTCACAAAATCTTGCACCGCCACCCCCTCGTCAATCGCCTTCTGCCAAATTTTGCTACCGTGCTCATCTGCCCCCGCTTGCAAACGCACCTCGTCTCCCCGCACTCTATAATACCTAGCACAAACATCGGCCAAGCAATAATCCATTGCATGACCGATGTGTGGGTCCCCGTTCATATACGGAATCGCCGTCGTCACGTATTTCTTCATCATGAAGATATTTTACAATACTTCGCAGGTAAATTCAAGTGACTCGTAATTCGTTTGGATGCCGCCTTTTGTCTTGTCAACGGTATTCTCCTCGTCAACTGGCAAGAAATAAGTTGTCGCACTCGTCGCTGTAATCGCTCCCCCGTCAACCTCAAGGTTCCGCTCTTCAACCGGCTCCGCCGAAGCGTCTCTGCCACCGTAAGTGACCAACTCTACTAGGCTAATCGTACTCAACGTATCGTCGCTATCAAAAGTCGCCGAAATCTCTAGCGTCCCTGCAGTTGCATCAGTGTATTTCGCCAACTCTGCCGCCGTCATCGCCCGCTTACAGCTCAACGTTCCTTCCGTCATCGTACTATCGCTATCGTCCGTTGTCGCATCATCAGTGCTGTCGGTATCCGTATCGTCATCGATCACCACCGGATTATTTGGCGTAGTTGAAACTGGCTGACTACTCGTCGGGTTGCTCGTCAATTGAAACACCAGCACCCCTACTAGCGCCACTACGATCAAAGCCGCCACCACGATCAAAGCGATCAAAGTAGTCTTATTCGCCTTCTTCTTTGGCG
>JAZRAP010000046.1:0-1977 GCA_045634665.1 Candidatus Nanosyncoccus sp. | reverse complement strand
TCAGCTTCGGCGATCAGGAACTTTACTTCCCCTTTGCGTGCAAAGAGGTTATACATCTGCTGATAGTAGCTCAACGGTTTGTCTTGGAAGTGGCGGCGGTCCGAGGTGGACTCGGTGATTTGTTTGAAAATGTCTAGTTCTTCCCTGTTTAGCTCGCGGACTTTGACGCCCTTTTTCTCGGCGCGGTGGATGAGGTTGCGGGTGTTTTGTTTGAACTGCTTGAAAAGCTCCTCTGGGGTGCGCTGGTCTAGATCGAGGACAAAGGCGTATTTGGGCTCGTCAGAGGTGAGGCAGGGGGTGAGGCCGGCATTTTTGAGATTTTTGAGCGCCTGAATGTGATTGAAGCCATTTTTGACTATTTCCCCGCTGCGGTCACGCTGGATGAGCTCATAGTAAGGCTCGATATGGAGGAGGTAGCCGTTGTGGGATTTGGCGTAGTGGCGGAGATGCCTGAAGAAGAAATCAGTGAGGGCAGCGTCTTCGAAGTCTAACAGGGGGCCGCCGGGGCAATAGTAGGTGGATTTGCCGAGAAAAGTGGGTCTAGCTACCACCATGGCGGCGGCTTTCAAAGTTTGGCCGTTTTTGACGCCAAAGTAGTAGGCTGTCCAGCCGTTTTGTTCTCTTAACTTGGCGATTTCGGGAGTTTGGTAAAAGGATTTGTAAGGGCTTTTGGCGGGAAATTTTTGGAAATCTGCTGTGGTGAGTTCGACAAATTGCATATTACCTGCTGATTAACCTGTTTAGTTTGCGGAGGTTTTTGTAGCGGCGGTATTTGGAGGGATCCAGGACGAGGTCGTAAGTGCCGGAATACTGGGCTTCGCGGCCGGCGAAAGTCTTTTTAAAAGCGGTAAAACCGGCCCAGGGGTGATTGTCTGGCGCGCCCTCGGGGGCGATGCCCCAGAAGTCGAAGGTTTGCTTCCCTGCTGCGGCGGCGTCTTTGATGAGCTGGATGGTGAGGATGCCGGTGGCGTGGAGCTTGCGGCCCTGCTCATTTTGGGCGCCTTGGAGGTTGTAGCGAGTAGTGCGATCGTCGAAAACGAGGCCAGCAGCGATAACTTCTTCTTCGTATTTAACTAGGTACAACGTAGCGAAGGGTTGTTTTAGTTCTGTTTTGAGATAGTCTTCGGAGAAGGTGCTGATGCCCTTTGCTTTGGCGAGCTGTTTTTGGAGATCTAGAAGATAGTGGATATCTTCTGGGTTGTGGCTCTGCTCAATAGTAATTCCCTTTTTGGCGGCAGATTTGTAATAACGGAGGAGGCGGGAGGGGAGTTTTTCGTCTAAATCGTCCTGATTAAGGTCTAAAATCCAAGTTTCGGCGGGGTTTAGATCGGTGGATTTTTGGGCGATCCGGGGGAGGTGGTCAACGAAGATTTTGGACTGAGGTTCGACACGGATAAAGAAGGCTGATTCGCGTTTGGCCAGATTTTGCAAGCTTTTAAGAGAGTTTTCAAACCCTTGTTTGGTGGTGAAAACCGGGCCGTAGGGGAGATAGAGATACTTCCCTGCTGGGGTGTTTTTAAGAATAGCGAGATACTGGTAGCCGCTTCCCTGCTCGAAAAAACTGGTTTCGCCAAGATCGTCTTGGAGCTGTTTCCATTCTAAACTCTGGGTAATCGGTGCTTTCATCGCCTTCTATTATATCATATTGCCATGTGGATTTTTTTGACTGCTTAAGCTTTTCATTTTATGCTTATGCAAAACTTCCGGCTCTTGATTTGGTCGGTTGCTAAAAATCAATAATGAACGCTTTTCTCCCAACTGGCACAAATGACGGATGCTAGTTGTTGGTTTTATTTTAGCGCGAGCGTTTTGGTTTGTCAAGCCCGGATGCCAGGCGGGTTGGTTGCTAGTCATACGGAGGAAGGGCCGAAAATCACTTGTGGTTTTTGTGGAAAAGCTTGTGGCTAATTTGCGAAAAACCTGTGGTAAAATTGGGGTATGGCTTTTATACGGAAATTTAAGTCGGATCGTAGCCAT
>JAZRAP010000045.1:0-2409 GCA_045634665.1 Candidatus Nanosyncoccus sp. | reverse complement strand
AGTAAGTTCACCGGGGAAATAGAGGTCGATGAGGCGCTGAGCTAGGGGTGAAGCAAGCGCGTAAGATTTTACCGCATCAGGGGTGGGTGGTACCAAGGTGAAAACTTTGCCAGAGTTAAAATCACGGTCCTTTAGCCGCATTAACTCCTTAATACCTTTAATATCATTTAATTTTACAGCATACCCTTCGACAGTTTCAGTAGGAACTTGCAATATCATAGAATTTATTATATCATATTTTTATGAAATTGAAGCTGGTGCTACATAATATTCGGTCGTGTCATAATGTGGGGGCGATTCTCCGGACGGCAGAGGGATTTGGGGCGGACGAGGTAGTGTTGTCTGGATATACTCCGAGAGTGCATGATCTCAATTTGCTGCCGCATTTGAGAGAAAAATTAGACAAGGACATTCATAAAACAGCGCTAGGGGCAGAGGAGCTAGTGAATATTTATTCGTCTGGTGATATATTTAAGGATTTGCGGGATTGGCAAAAACAGGGGTGGAAGATTGTGGGGCTAGAGAATAATATTCGAGATGAACGGTTGCGGAAGTTGAACGATGTGAGATTGGCGGGGGAACTAGGCGAAAAAGTGGCCTTGATATTAGGGGAGGAAGTTGACGGGATAGATTATTCATTGTATGATATAATTGACCTGTTTTTGGAGATTCCGATGCTGGGGCAGAAGGAATCTTTCAATGTTTCGGTGGCGACTGGGATTGCACTATACCAGTTATTGTGCTATAATGAGTAAAATTATATATTATTTAAAGGAGCAAGATGCCTGAACCTAAGAAACAGAGTAGCCCGCGCAAAACGGGTCTACGACGGAGCCATCTTCGATTGAAGCTAGCGAAGCGGGTGAACAAAACTTCCCCGGTGAAAGCTTTTGAGACAAAGAAGCGGACTCCGAATTTAAAAGTCAAAACTAATAAATAATTAAAAGAGAAGAATTAAAAATATGGCAAGTAATCGACATTTAGGTAGAGTGATAGTGCTGCAGAGTTTATACGAATTTGAGCTGCGGACGCTAGCGAAAGACCCGGACGTCGATCTAGATATCGTCATTGCGAAGAATATTGAGCCTTACGAGAAAGCTTTGGGAGATACGGAGTTTGTTTATAATTTGGCTCGGAATGTGGCAAAGAATTTTGAGACTTTGGACGGAGTGTTGGCGCCGCTCGCACCCGAGTGGCCAATTGCTTCGATCGCGGCGATAGATAGAAACGTACTTAGGATGGGGCTATATGAGCTTTCGGAATGCCGGGATGCAATCCCGCCGAAAGTGGCTATAAATGAGGCTGTGGAGCTGGCCAAGGAGTTTGGTTCGGAAAACTCGTCGAGGTTTGTGAACGGGGTGCTGGGCACGGCTTATAAACAGCTGGGAATCGGTGAAGCAGATAACAATGGAGCGAAAAACAACAAAACCAAGTCCGCGGAGGACAAATCCGTCGACGCGGGCCAAGAAACCGGCGACAAGTAATGAGCCTTTAGCTAGGCGGAAATTAAAAGTCCCCGAATCGTTACCGGTAGAGAAGCGGTCTACTTTTGATAAGCTAAAATCGGCTTTTCGACGAAAGACAGCTATTCAGGAAGTGGTACGCGAGCCGACTTCGGGCGGGATTATTTTTCGGTATACGCAGGACAAAAAGGACATTGAGATTTTGCTAATTCAGGATTCAAAGGGGCGATGGACGATCCCGAAGGGGCATATTGAGCCGGGCGAGACGGCCAAGATGACGGCGCGGCGAGAGATAGAAGAGGAGACGGGGCTAAGGAATGTATCGGTTTTGGTGTGGCTAGGCAAAATTCATTTTAAGTATCGTCGATTGGACAAATTGGTGCTGATGACGACGCAGATTTATCTGGTGCAGGCGTTAGATTCGCACGAAATGCCGACACCAGAGCGCTGGATGAAGGGGATTAAATGGTTTTCTTTTGCGGAGGCTTTAAATGTGATTGAATATGAGGACATCGAGAAATTGATGCTCATTGCTAAGAAAAAAATTAGGTCAGGAGATTTTTAATGGACAAAACACCATATCAAGAATTTGCTAAAGAAAAATTGGGGTTTCAGTTTAGGGACGTCGATCTGTTGGTGACGGCGCTGACGCATCGGAGCTATGTGAACGAGCACCAAAAGACTGTGCACGAGCACAACGAACGGCTGGAATATCTGGGGGATGCGGTTTTGGAGCTGGTGACGTCGGACTTTTTGTATCGAAATTATGATTATCCGGAAGGGGTGATGACGGCGCTAAGGGCGGCGTTGGTGCGGACGGAATCGATTGGCGCGGCGGGCAAGGAACTGGGCTATGAGCCGCTGGTGCGGATGTCGAAAGGCGAGCAGAAGGGGACAGAGCGGGCGCACGATTCGATTTTGGCGGATTGTTTTGAGGCGGTGATTG
>JAZRAP010000044.1:0-5787 GCA_045634665.1 Candidatus Nanosyncoccus sp. | reverse complement strand
TTCTTTAGCCATTTTAGCCTTCTCCGTTTACGTTTTTAGTGTTGTTGCTGCAGGTGGTGTCGTTAGCGGCGCAGTCAGTGGCGCGCTGGCTAAACATGGCCTGGATTTGGAGGTAGGAATCGGTAACATTGTGGCGGCCGGACGGGGCAACGGCGAGCATGTGAGTGTTGGAGAATTGATAGGCTTCGGGGGCAATAAGAATAGTAGCAGAAAATCTCAAAACGAGTTGCTCATTGGCATCGCGGCCGTTGGTGGCTTCGGAAATAGCGATGCCTTCGGTGCTGCCGCCAGGAACGAGTTTGCATTCATCGTTGGTCTTGGTCCAAGTGGGGTTATTTTCGTCGCCTTCGCCGGTGTAGGTAGTGCAGGCGCTTTCGAAGTGGGCGACGTTGGTGATAGTGCCATCAAGGCTGATGGAGGGCTGGTTGCCGGTGGGGTTTTTGTGGTACCAATCTTTTTGAGGAGTGCGCCAGATACGGACGACTTGTTGACCTTCGTATTCTTCGAGGTCATAGCCTTCGGTGGGATTAGTAGTGTCTTCATCGGCGGCGGGGTTGCAACCTTCGCCGTTGATAGTCCAGAGAGCATAAATGCTGTTATTATCTTGACTGGAAAGGCCGCGACGACCGGTGTCAGTGAAAATTGCGCCATCGGAACCGGATTCAATCATGCAGTAAGCAGGGATAGTGTTGCCGTCCTTGTCGACGTAACTACCATAATCGTAGCGCATTTCATCCATACTCTTGCGGAAAGCTTCGAGGACGGCGAAGTCAATGTAGGGTTCGTTACCAGAGTTCGCCTGAGCGTCAAAGGTAAAAGTAGGTTGCTCCTCGGCGAGGTCGACGTCCATCTCGGAAATGGTGATGGTGTCACCGCCGGTCGGCAAGAAAGCGGAGAGGATATTAAAAGTGCGGGAGAGGACTTTCCTGTTGTCGGTCAAGGTGGCGATATTGCCAAGTTGGTCTTTGATGGTGAGAAAATCGTTAAGGTCGCTATAGGAAGCGAGTTTGGCGGAAAGATTATCAATGGTGCCTTTTTTGCTGTTGATGGCGATTTGCTGGCCACCAGCGGTAATACCAAAAATCAAGGTGATGCCGATGCTGGCAGAAGCGACAACGATACAGATGAAGAAGATGAAATTGCGAAGTTTCAGGGTTTTAATCATTTCGTTCTTGATATCGGGAACGAGGTTGATTTCGCGATGATATCTGCGAAGAGCACTACCTTTTTTGGGGGTAAGCTTGCTGATGATATCGGAAATTTTGAACTCTTTAGCCATTAGTCATTGCTCCTTTCTGATAGGCCAATAGCGACAGCGAATTCGCTGGCGACAGGCGCAAGAACACGTTGCTGTTCGGGAGTAGTCCGGACGAGCTGCCAAGGGTTACCTTTGACCGTGGGGACGTTGGTTTTGGCTTCAATAAATTCGGGGAAAAGCGGAATCATGCTAGCATAACCAGAGAGAACGATGCCGCCAACTTTGCCACTGAGATATTTGGTCTGGAAGAAACGGACGGATTTGGTAAGCTCGGAGGCGAAATTATCAAGATGGGTGTTGAGGATTTTGAAGACTTGACCTTCGACTTGATTTTGATCGAGACCAAATTTGAGGATAAATTGACGGGCTTGATCTTCGCGGACGCTAAGACCGTTAGCGACGGCCTTGACCAAAACGCCGATACCACCGGGGATGGAGCGAACGAGACGAGGTTGGTCTTTGTAGTTGATAGCAATATCGGTAGATTTTTCACCAAAGTCGACCACCATGGTAGCATCCATGGCGCCAGGAATATTGAGAGAGCGGGCCATGGCGAGAGGCTCTGGTTCCATGGCGACGATGTTGAGGCCAGTTTTTTCAATCATTTCCATAGTGGACTCGGCGTAATCTTTAGCGATGGAAGAAACGAGGATTTCGGTTTTGGCCGGGTCGTTAGGGCTGGGGCCGAGGATGATATAATCGGCTTTAGCATCGCTAAGGGACATAGGGACGTATTTGTCGAGCTCGTATTTGAAAGATTTAGCGAGTTCTTTTTCGGGGAGAGTTTCAGTTTCGACAACGGAAGTGAAAGTTTTAGTAGCGGGAAGACCGAGTGCGACGTTTTTAGTCTTAATACCGGCTTGATTGACAGCGCCCATGACCGCTTCACCTAAGCGCTTTTTACCCAAATCAGAAGAGTCCATTGTGAGTTTTTGATCGATGGGGACGTAAGCAAATTTTTGGAGAACCCAACCGTGCTGGATGTTACCAGAAAGCTGGATAATCCGCATCGAGTTCGTCCCTATGTCTAGCGAGAAGAAGTCGCCCACACCATGCAATAAGTTCATGTATATTATTATAAGCGTTTATGCTTTATTTTGCAAGCTTCAAATGATAAAATCTTTCGCGATTGCCGGTTTTGCCCTTGAGTTCATTATCGCGTTTACTGATGATGATGAAATTGTTTTGTTTGAGCCATTGTTCAAAATTTTTAATAATTTCGCGGCGAAGCTTTTCATTTTTGACGACGCCTCTGTTTAACTGGTCGGGGTTGGCTTCGAATTGAGGTTTGAGCATAACGAGGAAGTCGGGGTGGGCGTCGCTTAGATTCAATTTGGCGTATTTTAAGATTTTTGTTAGGCTGATGAACGAGACATCTGCCATGATAATGTTCGGACTGGCGGCAAACTCAAAGATATCGGTTTTTTCGTGAAGTTCGACGCGGGGGTCAAAACGAAGGGGTTTTGTCATTTGGTTAGTTCCCTTCTCTACGGCGATGACTTTGGTGGCGCCGTGGTCGAGAGCATATTCCGTAAAGCCGCCAGTGGAAGAACCGATGTCGAGAACAATTTTGCCGCGGAAATCAAAATTAAAGGCGCGAGCGGCGCCTTTAATTTTTTGATAACCTCTACTTTTTGCGTTCACGATATGCACCAGTTTCCGTGTCGACCGAGACGACGTCGCCTTCCTTGATGAATGCGGGGACTTTGATCACTACGCCAGTTTCGAGGGTTGCATCCTTCATGACAGAGCTAGTGGTGTCGCCCTTGACGGCGTTTTCGGTATAAGTGACTTTGAGCCAAAGGTTCTTAGGTAGTTGCAAGTTGATCGGGGTGCCGTTATAGAACTGGATTTCCATTTCGTCGCCCTCTTTCATGAAATCTTGAGAATCGCTGACCATATCACTGGCTAGTTCATACTGTTCAAATGAATCTGGATCCATGAAATAGAACTTTTCGTCGTCTTTGTAGAGATATTGAACCTTGCGCGTGGTTACTTCGGCGGGTTCAATTTTTTCTTGACCTTTGAAAGTCTTGGGCAGTAGCGCACCGGTAATCAAATTTTTGACTTTAACGTTGACGATGGAGCCACCGCGGCCCATAACTTTTTGAGAATATTCTACCACCTTATACGGTTGGCCGTCCAAAGTGATAAGGGTATTTTTCTTGAGATCGGTTGGTCCGTACATTTAAAATCTCCTTTTTTAATTTTAGTTAGCAACAAATGGCAAAAGTGCCAAGTGGCGGGCGCGCTTGACAGCGACAGCTAGTTGGCGTTGCTGCTTGGCAGACAAACCAGTCTTGCTGATAGGCTCAATGCGGCCGTAGATATCGAGATAGCGTTGCAAGGTTTTAACATCGCGATAATCGAAATAGAGGTTGGGGTCACTTTTAATTTTTTTCATAGATTCTCCTTCGTTTGATAATGATTAAAATGGGACTTCGCTGAGATCGATTTGACCTTCGGCGTCAGCGGGGATGTCACCACCGGCAGGGGCGTCAGCGGGGTCGCTGGAGCCCTCGGCGGAATCGGCTGAAGTCACAGTGTCAGAAGCACCAAAGCTACTGGTGCCGTTGCTGGATGGGGCACTACCGGTGAAATTGAAGTCTTCGACAACGATTTCGGTGCGAGAACGTTTTTGACCGGTGTTTTTGTCTTCCCAGCTGCGTTGGTCAAGACGACCGGAGACAAGCACGCCAGAACCTTTTTTGGCGTATTGGTTGATCATCTCGCCGAGTTTGCCCCAAGCGGAACAGTCGATGAAAGACACGTCCTCTCTTTGGGCGCCATTGGCATCTTTATAGACACGGTTGACGGCAACGGAAAAGCTACAGACACTAGCGCCGTTAGGTGTAGTACGAAGCTCCGGGTCGCGAGTTAAGTTACCAGTAATAATTGCTTTTGAAAAACCGCGCATAAGTTATGCCTCCTCTTTGTTATCGTTGGTGTCAGTCTCGTTAGCCTCTTTAACCTCTTCGGCTGCCTCTGCTTCTTCGGCCTCGGCAGTCTTTTCGGCCTTTTCGGCTCGCTTGGTGGCGAGTTTAGCCTTGCGAGGGTCAGCCTTGACAAGTAGGTAGCGCAAAATCTCGTCAGAGATGTTGAAAACGCTAGAGATCTTGGCTGGGGCCTCGGCAGGAAGCTGAAGCTCGAAATAATAGAAGATGCCAAATTCTTGCTTCCCTATCTTGTAGGCAAGGCGTTTTTTGCCGTCGACTTCTTCGGCTTTGATAATGGCTTTGCTACTCTCGAGAGTCTTTTTGACCTTGTCGAGAGCTGGGTCGATATTCATCTCGAGATCGGGATGAAATACGACGGTGAGTTCGTAATCTTTCATAAAACTCCTTTGGTTAAAGCAAACGCCGTTCTCCGCTTTTTGGCTTTTGCGGGTTGACGCATTTGCTGAGCTGATATTAGGGTAATTGTATCATATGCTTCCTTCCCTGTCAACTGGTTGCAAAGTTCTCTAGAATTGTTATAATAAGTTTATGGTTAAAGATTATTTATTGACGCACAAAAAACTGGTAGCTTGGGTGGCGATCTCAGTAATAGTGATTATTGTAGCGATACTAGTGATTTTGGATATTTTGAGGAGTACTACGGTGAGTATTTTAGTGACCCCAAGGGAAGCGACGGTGTCAATCAATGGAGATAATTACACAAACGGAACTTATCGAATTTTCCCGACCGAAAGGGCTACTGTGACGATTAAAGCGCCGGGGTTTGAGGAGAAGAGTTTTGAATTGGATTTTCCGGCAAACACGACGGTGGCAATACAAGACTATTTAGTGAATTTAGAGGAAGGGATGAGCTATTACGAGAGTGATGCGGAGGATTATGCGATATTGAAATTGGTAGCAAAAGACGAAACGGCGCTAGATTTTATTGCTGATTTTGAACAGAAGTTGAGTATTAAAGATTATTTGCCGTTAGTGCATTATGGGGAAGGAATTGGGGGCGGAGCGATAGAAATTACTGATGCAAGTGACGCGGAGAACTGTGATAGGATTGTCTGTTTGCAGGTGTCCAGTAATATGGGAGAAGACGCAGCGAAGCAAGTACTGCGCGACAAAGGTTTTAATTATGACGATTATCTGGTGTTTTATCAGACTTATAATGGGGTCTAGATTGAAGATTTGAAACGGTTAAAATTAAGCGCCGTCGCAGTAGTCGGGGATTTCGAAGTTGAAATCGCTAGGGTTAAAGCCTTTTTGCTTTAGCCACTGGTTGGTGAGTTCGAGGGCGCGGTCTTTAATAGACTGGTCGCCACAAGAAGTGACGGAGATTTCGTAGCGGGCGAGAGCGCCTCGTTCCCTGCCGACTTTGGAAATAGTGACGGTGGGGATTTCGGATCGGTCGATAGTGTGAGGGAGATAGTTGATTAGGTCGAGGGGATTTTTGGTAGGTGTAATGATTTTAGGCGCATCATAAGATAAGACGGTGCCGCCCTTATAGCTGAGAGTGAGTTGGTAGTTGTTTTTGGTGGTGCCGGTGAGTTGGGGGATGAATTCTTTGCCATCGCTAGCAACGAG
>JAZRAP010000043.1:0-6534 GCA_045634665.1 Candidatus Nanosyncoccus sp. | reverse complement strand
GGATGCGGCGTTTACGATGATTGTGGGGGATGCTGGATCGCCGGCGGTGAAGAAAATGATTGCGGTGACGGAATCTGCACTTTGGGAAGGGATTGAGCAGGTGAAACCGGGAGCGCATATTGGTGATATTGGGCATGCAGTGGAAAAGGTTTTGCGCAAAGGGCATCTCGGGGTGATTGAAAACTATATTGGACACGGAATTGACAAAGAAATGCATCAGGCACCGGAAGTGCCGAATTATGGCAAAAAGGGGCACGGATATAAGTTGGTGGAAGGAGACACGATTTGTATTGAGCCGATGTCGTGTTTGGGTAAGCCAGCGAATTATGTGGACAAAGATGATGGGTGGAGCGTGAAGATGAAAGATGGGTCGATTGGGTGCCATGTGGAGCATACGATTTTGGTGACGGCGGATGGTTATGAGGTTTTGACAACTTAAACTTTCTTTAGTAAAGAAAGTTTAGCAAAGAAACCAGCAAGAAAATTCTCGGAGAAGTGAATTCCCCGAGAATTTTTGTTATAAGATTATGTATAATAAAAGATATAAAAGTTATGGTATAATTAAAATATGGATGAAAATATACGTTTTGTGACGGGACTAGATGTGGGCACGGAGAATATGCGGGCGGTGATTGCGACCGTGTCTAAAGGTGGGGAATTTGCGATTGTGGGATACAATGAGGGGAAATCAGCGGGGATGCGCAAAGGAATCCCAGCAAATTTGGCTGGTCCGGCGGAGGCGATTGATAAAATGTTGGGGGATGCGGAGCGGATGGGGGGAGTGGATGTGCGCAATGCTTATGTGTCGATTAATGGGTCGACGGTGCTGTCGACGCGAACGGAGGGGATGATCGCGGTGGGGGCGGCAGACCATGAGATTACAGATGTAGATTTGGATAGAGTAGAAGGAGTGGCAGTGACGGGGCGGATTCCGGCGAATCGAGATGTATTGGACGTTGTGCCTTTGGAATATGCTTTGGACGGGCAGGGGGGAATAAAAGATCCGTTAGGTATGGCGGGGTCACGACTAGAGATGCGAGCTTTGGTGGTGTCGGCGCTTTCGCCAAATTGTGAAAATTTGCGACGGGCAACAATGACGGCAGATGTAAAAGCGGAGCGGTTGGTGCCTTCGGTGATTGCGGCGGCGAAAGCAGTTCTTTCTGATCGGCAGCGCGAAAATGGTGTAGCGGTAGTAGATATGGGGGCAGCAACGACTTCGGTGGCGGTGTATGAAGAAGGGGATTTGCAATATGTAGGAGTAGTGCCGGCGGGGTCGAATAATATCACTAATGACCTTGCAATAGTGTTGGCGATTGACCCGGATTTGGCAGAAGAAATTAAAACGCGATTTATCACGGGAGATTTTGAAAGCGAAAAATCTTTGGCGATTAAAGTCGGCAAAAATGGTGAGCGGACTTTTGATAGAAAAGAAGTGGAAGAAGTGGTAAAGGCGCGGCTGACGGAGATTTTTGAAGAAGTGCGGAAAAAACTGAAGGCGGCGAAGTATGACCAGAGATTGCCGGAAGGGGTGGTGTTAGTCGGGGGTGGGGCAAAGATGCGAGATATTGAGTTGTTTGCGAAGAAAGTTTTGGAAGCGGCGGTGAAGGTAGGTAAGCCTTCTGGGCTGAATGGAGTTTCGGAAGCGATTGAGAAGCCGGAGTTTGCGACGGCGGTGGGACTCGTGATGTTGGCGGCGGAAGACGGGCGGTATGGCGAGGGCGCTTCTAATAAAAAAGGATTTAAAATTGCGAAAAAGCAGGGCGAGAAAAAATCCGGCTTTTTGAAGCGGATTTTTTCGAAATTTTAGTATAAAGTTTAAGCTTTAGCGACCGTTTTTGAGGCGCGGATGTTGGCGCTTGTCGCTGTGCTTGTGATTATTGTTGCGGTTTTGCTTGGAAACCGGTTTCATTTTGAATTTTCTTGCCATGGGACTATTATAACATATTTTTGAGCTTTATGATATAATTGAGAGTGGAAAGGTGGCCGAGTGGTTGAAGGCACTGGTCTTGAAAACCAGAGACGGAAACGTCCGCAGGTTCGAATCCTGTCCTTTCCGCCACATTAGTTCATTGCCTCCAATGGGCATTTTTTAGTTGGGGATTCGAATCTAAAGATGCGAATCCTGTCCTTTCCGCCATTTTTTATGCTTAAGTTTTTATAACGCTTATGCTATAATGGTATATAGAAAAAGGTCATATATAAATTTAATGGGTGGGAGGAGGTGCCCGAAGCAGTGAAAAATAAAAAATGTAAATACATATTTGTGACGGGGGGAGTGTTGTCGGGCGTAGGCAAGGGAATTACGGCGGCAAGCATGGGGGCGATTCTGAAGGCGAAGGGCTTTAAAGTGACAATGCAAAAGTGTGACCCGTATCTAAATGTGGATGCGGGACTTTTAAATCCGGTGGAGCATGGGGAATGTTTTGTGACACACGACGGGGTGGAAACGGATTTGGATCTCGGGCATTATGAGAGATTTTTGGATTTTGAGACTTCGCGGTATTCGATTACGCTGTCAGGGTCGATTTATAAGGAATTGATTGAAAAAGAAAGATCGGGTGGATTTCATGGAAAAACGGTGCAACTGGTGCCACATTTCACGGGACTAGTGTGTGAAAAAATTGAAAAAGCTTCGAAAGACAGTGATATTCATATTGTGGAAATTGGGGGGACGGTGGGGGATTACGAAGGGTTGCCGTTTATTGAGGCGATTCGGCTGTTTGCGAATAAGGTAGGGCGACGGAACTGTTTGTATGTGTCGGTGGTGTATGTGCCGTTTATTCATACGTCGAATGAGCTAAAGACGAAACCGGCGCAAAATGCGCTGAAAGATTTGCGGGGGTTTGGGATTATTCCGGATATTGTGTGTGTGCGGACGGAAGAACCGTGCCCGCGCGCGATTTGTGAAAAGATTGCGGCGTTTTCAGGAATTCCGGGAGAAGCGGTGTTAAATTTGCCTGATATTAGTTCGGTCTATGACGTGCCGTTTAATGTTTTGAAATCGGGGGTTTTGCCGATTTTGAATGATTTTGTGGACGATGAGACGGAGCCGGATATGAGCGAGTGGGAGAAGTTTTCTAAGCGGCGAGCGGCGGAACATGAGCGGACGGTGAAGGTGGGGTTAGTGGCAAAATATGTGGGGAATGATGACACGTATATTTGTGTGACGGAAGCTTTGAAGGCGGCGGCGGCTTGGGCGGAAGTCAATCTTGACCTCAAGTGGTTAAACGCGGAAAAAGTGACAGAAGTGGATCTTGAGAAAGTGGATGGGATTGTAGTGCCAGGAGGATTTGGCGAGCGAGGAGTGGAAGGAAAAATCAGGGCGGCTGCTTATGCTTTGGAAAATGATGTGCCGTATCTTGGTTTGTGTTTGGGCATGCAGACGGCTTGTATTGCGGCGGCTCGGAAAGGCGGAGTGAAAAAAGCGAATTCGGAGGAATTTGGCGCAAGCGAGAAAGACGGGAATAATGTAATATATATTATGGAAGGTCAGAAGGGGAAGGAATCGACGGGGGGGACGATGCGGCTGGGGGATTATCCGGCGGTGCTGAAGAAGGGGACGAAGACGGCGGAGGCTTATACGGAAGCGCTGGAGAGGGAACATTATATAGATGGAACGGAAGTGAAAAAGGATGGTGACGTGAAGGTAGTAGAGCGGCATCGGCATCGTTATGAAGTGAATCAGAAGTTTTTGCCGGAGATTGAAAAAGGTGGTTTGGTGGTGTCGGGAATGTCGCCGGATGGAAAATTGGTGGAGTTTGTGGAAGCGCCGAATTGTAAATTCTTTATGGCGACGCAGGCGCATCCGGAGTTTAAGTCGCGACCGTTGACGGTGCACCCGATGTTTACGAAGTTTCTGAAGAGCATCAAATATAATAATTAAGTGATACTGATTTCGTTTTCGGTGATGGTGAGGGTGCTGCCGGGTTGGGCGGCGCCAGAAAGAATAGCAGCAGCGACGATGTTTTCGACGGTTTTTTGGACGATACGGCGCATGGGGCGGGCGCCCATTTTGGGGTCGTAACCTTTTTCAATGAGAATTTGTTTGGCGCCAGGAGTAAGATTGACGGCGATTTTTTGTGGTTCGAGAGTTTTGTTGGTGGAAGCGATGATAAGGTCGAGAACTCCGATAAGGTCTTGTTTTGATAAAGGTTTAAAGAGACAGATTTCGTCGAAACGGTTCAAGAATTCAGGTTTGAATTCACCAGAGGAGATAAGCGATTCGATAAGAGGTTCTTTGAAATCAGCGATGGAGTGACCGGCGATGATTTGATCGCGGATAGTGTTGGCGCCAGCGTTAGAAGTGGCGATGATAATGGTGTCGCGGAAAGAGACTTCGCGATTTTTTTCGCCGCGGAGGATACCTTCGGCGAGGACTTGGAGAAGGGTGGTGAGGACGGAGGGGTGGGCTTTTTCGATTTCGTCGAGGAGGACGACGGCGAAAGGTTGTTTCATGACCTGAGAAGTGAGGCTCAGGGCGTCAGTGGCGCCGTCGCGGATAAGGCGGTTAACATCATCCGGAGAGACGAACTCGTTCATATCAAGACGGATGATGTTACTTTCGCCGTTGAAATAAACTTCGGAAAGAGTTTTGGCTAATTCGGTTTTGCCAACGCCGGTGGGGCCAAGGAAGAGGAAAGTGCCGATGGGGCGAGATTGATTTTTGACGCCGGCGCCAGCTCGTCTCAAGGCATTGGCGACAGCGGAGACAGCTTCTTGTTGGTCGATCATGCGGGCGTGGATAAGTTGTTCGAGATTTAGGAGTTTGCCTTTGTCTTCGTCGTTGTCGGCAACTTTGACTTTGACGCCGTAAGATTTTTCGACGGCGGTTTGGACGGATTCGGCGGTGACTAGGCCGCGGTCGGAATAATTAGCGGCGGACTCCAAAAGGAGTTTGGCTTTGCCGGGCATTTCGACATCGTGGATATATTGCTCGCCGAGACGGTAGGCTTCAACTAGAGATTGGTAAGTATAAACAACGTGTTTTTGGTATTCGAGGAGCGGGGCTTGATCCATGAGGATTTTGAGAGTTTCTTCGCGATTTGATGGATTTACGATGATTTTATTAAGAGAGTTGGCGAGGGCGGGGTTTTTGGCGGAGATTTCGAGGAATTTTTGATCATCCATAATCATGATGATGCGGATGCGGCCGGCTTCCAAAACTGGGACTAGGAGATTAGCGATGTCGACAGAGCCGGGGCCTTCTTCGAAAAAGAGGTGGGCGTTGTCGAGACAGAGAATGATGTTTTTAGCAGAATAGATTTCGTTGAGAATTTTGATCATGAGATATTCGAGTTCGCCTTGATTTTTGGCAGCGGAAATGAGGCTGGGGGCGTCGAGAGAGTAGATTTGACGGTATTTGAGGCTGGTGGGGACTTTGCTGTCGGCGTTCATGAGAGTTTCGGCGAGGGAATTGACGATCGAAGAGCGACCGGAGCCGTAGGCGCCAATGAGGGCGACATTTTGACGACCACCATGAGTAAAAGTGTCGATGATTTTTTGCATGATTTCGGCGTTTTCGGCTTGCTGGACTTTTTGAGAAGAGCCGGAGTAGCGAACGGAGAGATTGATGGCAAAATGTTGCAAGGTGGGGGTGTAGCCGAAGGCGAAATCGCGAGCGATGCCGCCATTGTGGACGGGTTTTTTGCGGTCTCTTAAGTGACCGTTGAGATAATCGAACCAAGTAATGCCTTGATAAAGATCGTCGAGGTTGAGTTTAAGTTGGTTTAAAATTTGTTCGTAATTGGGGATGCTGGCGATGGCAGCAGTGGCAAGAATAGCGCCGTCGATGGTGGCGGAATTGGTTTGTTCGCGGATAGTACGAGCGGTGTTGTAGATAGGCTCGGTGGAAGTAGGGAAAAACGGGGCGATTTGTTCAAAAATAGGAATAGTGAGCATGAAACGGGCCATGAGGAAGGCGCCGCTACGAGTTTTGGGAATGATTTTGACGAGATCGGCGGGAGTGGTGTCAGACTTAAGAAGGAGAAGTAGGTCGGGAGAGAGGAGATCGGTAAAATCGTCGGTTTTGCCGAGGGGAATAGTGTCAAGGGCGTTTTTGATCCAAAAAATTAACATGAGAGGGAGAGCGGAAAAACCGAGAAAAGTCCAACCGATCGCGAGTTTGAAAAAGAGAAGAGTGAGACCGCCGATGAAAAGTAGAGCAAAAATGACGAAATTTAAAGTAATAACGGCAGGGGAGTTGAGAGCGCTTCTTTCGCGGGCTTGGTGGATGCGGGGATTTTTAGGATCGAAAGAATTTTTCATAGGAAAGCTCCAGTGATGGTGAGGATAATGCCGGCGAGGGGTGCGAGGGGAATGATGGGCCAAAGGATAATGAGGACGAGGCTAAGGATGGCGCCAAGTAGGATAATGATAGTGCCAGTAAGGAGTAAAGTGAGGCGAGAGAAAAAGCCGACGATGCGAGAGACTAGGCGGTCGATGAACATGTGGAATTTGAGGTCGAGGGAAGATTCAGCGGAAGCGGTGGTGGCGGAAATTTGGCGGAAAGGTTGAAAAAGAGTGCGGATGAGATCG
>JAZRAP010000042.1:0-2973 GCA_045634665.1 Candidatus Nanosyncoccus sp. | reverse complement strand
TTACTGCTGGAGTCGTCTAGTGGCAATGACAAGAGACTGTAAATCTCTCGCGCTTCGCGCTTCGTAGGTTCGAGTCCTACCTCCAGCACCACGCCGCGATAGCTCAGTTGGTAGTAGCGCATCCATGGTAAGGATGAGGTCACGAGTTCAAGTCTCGTTCGCGGCTCCATTTTTTTGTTCTAAATCCGTTTTCGGCCAGCGTGAGGTTTAATCACTTTCGGCGCAGACTTCGCCCTCGGCAAAGCCTTCGTCGTCCCCCGTGCTGCCGCGGCACTCGCCTCATTTCGGGTTACTGTCCGCTTCGCTGTCGTCCGCGTCCGGGCGGCAGTTTTCTTCGCAGCCGCCCCTCGCGCTCGCGTCGTCGCCCGCCGCTTTTTTGCCTCAGTCTCTTTCACAATTTGCGCCTCCACCCGTGCTGCCGTCGCTGTCACCGCTTCCGCATCACCCATATTTTCGTAAATCGCCAAAATCTGCCTGAGCGTCGAAGCCTTCGGATCCAGCTCATAAGCACTCTCCAATGCTTCAATCGCCTTTTTATTGTTGCCCATCTTTTCCTCCGCCTTAGCCAGAGCAATATACCGCGCCGGTACGTCCCCCTCCAGCTTAATCGCCTGCTGAAAAGCCATCGCCGCCTTTTCATACGCCCCTGTCTCCAGATAAATCAACCCCACATTGTGGATAGACGCCGGATTATTGTCTAGCGACTGCGCAATCTCAAAACACTCCACCGCCTCGTCGTATTTTTGGCTTTTAGCATACAAAATCCCCAGCCGGTTGTAGGCCGCAGCGTTCTTTTCGTCAAATTTCAAAATCGTCAAAAGCGCCTTTTCCGCCCGGAAAGGTTTGCGCTCTTTCATCGAAGTCTGCGCCACCTGCCACAATTTTTTCATCTGTGCCTTATATTTGGGCGACTTTTCCTCTTCTTTTGGCTTTTTTACCTCCATCGGAAATAGAAAAGCTAAGTAAGCCGCAAACAACAAAATCACAAAAACTGCTAACATAACCCTATTTTAGCATAAATCAGCGATCATATGCAATTTCACATGCCCATTTTTACCGATATTCTCATAGGCCGTCAAAAACTTCGGGATCTTCTGGATAAACACCTCTTTGCCAGTAATGAAATACGATTTCTGCAACATCTCGATCGTGAGACCCAAAATCTCCAACGCCGCCGTCCGCGCCGGTTTTTTCTTAGCTAAACTCTCCGCGATCTCCACCAAATCCGCCGGTCGTGCCGCGATCAACCGCTTTGCCAACTGCTTTTTCTGCTCACTCGCGTCAATCGTCAGACTAAACCCCTCTGCCGGTTTCAAAAAATATACCGCCGCCCGCGATAAAATCGTCTGCGGCAGCTTCGCTGGCGTCTCTGTAACCAAAACATAGTGCACCTTTTCTCCCGGCTCCTCCAGATTTTTTAGTAGCGCATTGGCCGCCTCTATGCCTAATTTATCCGCCGGCCGGATCACCACCAACCTGTCCGTCGTCTGCCTCAACCCCAAACTCGCCGTCACTTTTCGCACCTGCTCAATCGTAATCGTGGTCTTTTCCTCCGGCTCTAACACCAATGCCTGCGGGATTTCGATACGCGCTTCCTCCGGCACCACAAAAACAGAGGTACCACCTCTGGCAGCAATCTGCGGGATTTCCGCCACGTCACGAAACCACATTTCTGAAACTTTCTGGCATCTTTGACTTAAAAACCGTCCGTTTCCCGCCCGGCAAGGTAATTTCTAATTCACAGGCGTGCAAATACAACCTTTTACCATTACCATCCCCATACACCGGATCACCCACAATCGGGTGTCCCAGATATTTCATGTGCACCCGGAGCTGATGCGTCCGCCCCGTCGTCGGCTTCAGCTCCACCAAAGACCGCTCGCCGTTTGACCCCATAACTTTATAAAAAGTCTCCGCTTCCTTGCCATTGGCATCCACTCGGAAGGTCGTCGGCCGCTTTTTGTCCCGAATCATCGGCAAATCTATTCGCGCCTCCGGCAATTTCAGCCCCCCTTCTACCACCGCCCGGTAAATCTTGTGCACCTTGCGATCCTGAAATTGCTTTTTCAAAAATTTCTGCACTTCTTCGGATTTTGCCAAAATCATCACCCCCGACGTATCCCTATCTAGCCGATGACAAATCAAACCAAAATCCGCCAGCGTCCGTTCCGGACAATATTCCCCCTTTGCCTCCGACAACAATCCAGCCGGTTTATCCACCACCAACACATTTTCGTCCTCATAAATAATCTTCGGCTTGACATCGGCATTTTTCAGTTTTTCCGGCACATTTAGTTCAATCTTCACCCCCTCTGGAAATTTTGCATTTGATTTCTGCACCACCTCGCCATCCACCTTCACAAACCCACTCTCAATAAACTTTTGCAAAGACGACCGGTTATAGCTCTTATAAATCTCCATCATGATGTGGTCTAAGCGCTTTTTTTCTGGCACCTCCGGCTCTTCCGGCAGCACCACGTCACCATTTACCACCCGCGACATCTCTGGCTTGCTAAATTTTTTCCCCGTCCGAATCATCGTAGGCCTACTGCTTTTTGCACTTCTAATAATTTTGCATTGGCTATTTCGTTAGCATACTTCTCGCCCGCCCCTAATAATTCATATACTTGCGCATCTGAAACTTCTGCGAGCCGCGTCTGAAAATCTCTCAACATATCCGCCACACTACTCGCCACTTGTTTCTTTAGCTCGCCGTAACGCGTCTCTCCCGCCCAAGCCGCCGTCACTTCCGCCAGAGGCACCCCCGTCGTCAGCGCCTCAATCTGCAACAAATTCGACACCCCCGGCTGAGCCCACATATCAAATTTCACCTTACCCAGCGAATCCGTCGTCGCCGACATAATCTTTTTCGCTGCCCGCTCCGGCGTATCGTCTAGCATAATCTTCGAATTTTCCGCCTTAGTAGACTTGCTCATTTTCTTCTCTGGGTTCAAAAGGTCGCGAATTCGAATT
>JAZRAP010000041.1:0-3067 GCA_045634665.1 Candidatus Nanosyncoccus sp. | reverse complement strand
AGGCCCCAGTCGCAAAGTCACCCTCTACGCCATCACTTCTCGTACAGGTTGGACCGTCAACTGGAAAGACCAAAATGGCGTCGCCTATCCCGCCGACGGCAAGACCACTCTTACCGAAGAAGAGCCCATCACTAAATACTATAAAATGGCTGCCAATTGGGTCCATACTAAACATAATATTAAATATGATTACAACTACGCCAGTGCCAGTATTAATGTTACTTGCTATGAAGATGTAAATTGCGAAGCCATTGGCTCTCCGGACCGTGCTGGCTATACCTTCATTGGCTGGTGTACCGCAGTAGTCCAAATCAATGGCACCTGTTCAGGCACACTCTACGGAGCCGGTAGCACCATCCCTATCACTAACGCCACTCCGGCCAACACCACCCTCTATGCTATTTGGGAAGTTCACCCCGACACGGTCTTCCTTATCGACTCGTCTGGTTCCATGAGCAGCATGATTCGGGCCAGCAAAAAGGCCATTATCAACATGACTTCACAGACTACCATCTTAGGTGGCAAAGTTGCCCTCTTTGAATATGCTGCCATTAATAGTAAAAACCAGTTCTATGCACTCTGTACTTTTGGCACCTGCACCAGTTCTAATATCGGCGGGCTTGTTAGCGGCATCGTCGCCAATAAAGGCAATGAAAACACCACCAAGGCCCTCATTCGCGCTCTAGAGGCCCTCAACGGCAAGTGGTCTTCTGGCCAGAAAAAAACCATAGTCATTTTTACGGATGAAGCTATTAGCAATAACGAAGCTCCAGGTCAAAACGACTCCGATCTTAATACTTTTGCCTCTATGGTCAAGAACCAGAACATCCTCCCCCTCGATATTTACGTCGTCACCAAGAGCAATCTCGTAAATGGTTTTAAGAGCATGCTTGGTAATAGATTTGACGGCTACAACGTCAAACTAGAAGTTATCGGCATGAACAAAACTCTCTACGATAACTGCACCGACGCTGCTTACGAAGCCCAAAATAGCTCCTGCAAATCCGCGATCGATACATTAGTCAACCAACTCAAGATGATCGTCGTCGGCGACTAAATAATCTACTGCGTCTCCGAATGAAACTTATCGTGAATTTCTTTCAGATGCGCGTCTGTTACATGCGTATAAATCTGCGTAGTCGAAATATCCGCATGCCCCAGCATCGATTGTACTGAGCGAATATCCGCTCCGTTCATCAGTAAATCTGTCGCAAATGAATGGCGCAAAGTATGTGGTGATACGTGCTTCGTAATTCCCGCTAGCCGCGCATATTTCTCCACAATCCGCTCCACCGACCGCGCCGTCATCCGCCGATAATTTCCCGAATTGTCCACTGCCTGCAAATTCCGCGAATTGTTCAAGAAAAGCGCCGGCAGGGAATCAGCCCTCGCATCTAAATAATCCTGCACCCGGTCTGCCGCCGACTTACTAATAAAAATCGGCCGATCCTTCGAACCTTTCCCCCGCACCATGAACTCCCGCCGCTCCAAATTAATCGAATCTCGGTTTAGCCCCACTAGCTCCGAAACCCTTAAGCCCCCCGAATACAATAATTCAATAATCGCCCTATCCCTTAGTCCCGACTCTGTCGACAAATCTATCTGGTTCAGCATATCCTCCACTTCATCATAATGTAGAAAAGTCACTTGTTTCCGCACCACCTTCGGTAAATCCACCAGCGACGGATCTAATGATTTTATATCTCGTCTCGCCAAATATTTCAAAAACCCGCGTAAAGCTATCAAATGATACGCCTGCGTAATCACCTTCAAATTTTCGTCACCGTTTTCCGCCCCATATCTATTCAGCTTCAGTCGGTATTTCCTCAACAACTCTTTTGTAATTTCGTTTGGCTTCAGCTCGTTCTTGTTCAAAATCTCCAATGCAATTTCGTAAAATCTTTCCAAGTATAGTCGATAATTTTCCGACGTCTTCTGGCTTCGCCCTGCTTCAATTTCTAAATGCTCCAAAAAATCATTTATCAAATCGTTCACTTCCATATCTATATTATACCAAATACAAACGGAAACCGGTCAGCACATAATACAGGAAAAAGGCCGGGCGTAAACCCGGCCTTTCGGAAGGTGGCGTGCATTACTTTGGCATCAGCTTCGAATTGTATATCGCAAAGACGTACAAATAGTTCGCCGCGCTCGCGCGGGTCAGCTTCGTGCTTTTGCCACCATCCCATTTGATGGGATAGCCCAACTTCTTGGCGGTAGTCACCATCTTAGCCCTCGCCCATTTCTCGGTCGCGGGCTTGTTCGCGTTTTTCATGTCCGCTACCGATACGGAAACCTTCTTGTTTCCATATAGATTGCTCAACACATAGACGAACTCGCGTTTGCTTACGGTCTTTTTCGGGTGGAATTTAGCGGCAACGTATTTGTACAACCCGTTCGGTTGCCGCACATACCTAGCGTTAGGTATCACACCCTTATAGCCGCCATGCGCCTTCACGAACTTAATCGAGTTGTAGGCGTATTTGCCCACAGTTTTGACCGTCACGTCCGGATAGGGATTTTTCGCCTCCCCAGCCGTCGTTACGGTCTTTGCCGTGCTCGCCTGCGTCGTCAGCGACAGCTTACCTGCCGTGAGATCCGCCGCATGTGCCTGCGGCGGCGTCAGGGCACAAACTCCCATCACCAGCGCAAACGCCATCACCACTGCCATCCAGTACGCACACTTTTTCGTCTTCTCCATCGAAGACACCTCCTTCTCTGTAAATCTCCCCTACCCCACGTAAGAGAGTGCTAACCAATAGGTTCTGACTTGATTATAGCACACCTTAAGCTTTTTGTCAATACCTACCCCAGTTTATAACACTTTTTGCAAGAATTCTTGTACTCTGGGCGTCTTGGGGTGAGAAAAGAACTCTCCCGGCGCCCCTTCTTCGATAATATGCCCCTCGTCTATAAATACAATTTTCGAAGCAATTTCCCGTGCAAAACCCATTTCGTGTGTCACAATCATCATCGTCACCCCTGTATTTGCCACTTCGCGAATTAGTGCCAATACATCGCCGATTGACTCCGGATCCAATGCCGAGGTCGGCTCGTCAAACAG
>JAZRAP010000040.1:0-11697 GCA_045634665.1 Candidatus Nanosyncoccus sp. | reverse complement strand
GGATTATATCATAAGACGAATAATCTCTTTGATTTAGTTGTTCGGGAGTTTCGTTCTCAAAAACGTCAAAAGTAGTGTCCGCGTATTTGTTTTGAAAGTATTTTTCAGCGGCTTGCCCCTCTTTGCCATAGCCTAGTAATGCGATTTTCATATCTCTATTATAGCACGGGCTTCGGCGAGGGAGTGAGTTTCCATAAGTTTGGTGCGTAATTCTTTGGCGCCGGGGAAGTTGTTGATGTAGATTTTGAAGAAATGTTTTAGGGTTTCGTAGGAAATGTAGTATTTTTGGGATTGTTTTTCGTAGAGGTCGAGATGAAGTTTTAGAAGTTCCATTAGCTCTTCGCGGGTGGGTTGATGGTCGGTGAAGCAATAGGGGTTGGCGAAGACACCGCGGCCGATCATGAAGCCGTCTACTTCGGGATATTTTTTGTGCAATTCGAGGGCGTGGGTTTTGTCTTTGATGTCGCCGTTGATGATGAGTTTAGTTTCAGGGGAGATTTCGGCGCGAAGTTTGATAATATCAGGAATTAGCTCGTAGTGAGCGGGGACTTTGGACATTTCTTTTTTGGTGCGGAGGTGGACGGTGAGGGCGGCGGGACGTTGTTGTAAGAGCGTAGGGAGCCAGGTTTGATATTCTTCGGGTTTGCTCCAGCCGAGGCGGGTTTTAATGGAGACGGGAAGGTTGGTGTTTTTGCGAGCATTTTGATAGCATTCTATGGCGAGGTCAGGATTTTGAATCATGGCAGCGCCACCACCGGCTTTGTTGACGTGTTTATCCGGACAGCCAAAGTTGAGATCTACCCCCGAAAAACCGAGGGATGCAAGCGCGTGCGTAGTTTCCGCAAAGTGTTCCGGATTTTTGCCCCAAATTTGGGCGACAATTGGTTTATCAGAAGGGGCAATTTCTAATCTTTCTAGGGCGTTTTGGCGGCCTTTTTCAGAGGCGTAAGAGGAGACATTGGTAAATTCCGTGAAGAATAAATCGGGTTTGCCGGCTGTCGCAATAACCTGACGAAAAATAATGTCCGTGACCCCTTCCATAGGGGCGAGGATGAGGAATGGTCGGGGTAGCTCTTGCCAAATATTCATTTTTATATTTTAGCATAGTGGTCAAGAATTGACAAGAATGTCCGAGTGTGGTATAATAGGAAGGATTGGAGTATAGGCACATGGAGAAGAAAGGGGAGAGTTATGCTGCCAATCAACGTGATGTACGACTCTGGGATTGACGAGTTTGAAGAGACTGCAATCATTAATGGTCTTGGAGAACTCGATGCGTTGTTCCCGGGGATGAATATTCGCGTGTACGGGGCAAGTGCCTGGTGCGAGGGCGAGTACTCGTCGGCGGACTGGTACGTGCGTAACACGCGGATCGTGCCAAGAATAGACAGGGCGCAGCTGGATGCTGGCGACTTGATCGATTTGATTGCTGGGGAGCCTTGGCAGGAAGCCGAGCCGCATATCGACGTGATGTTCACATCATACGATTTGGCGGCTGTGGACGGAGGTCAGTACCTAAACTTTGTGTTTGGGATGGCTGATGGACGCATCACCGTGCAAAGCGTGGCGAGGTATCGTGGGCTGCCGGATTTCGATTGCTATTTGGCGATTAAGGCTGTGGTGCAGCATGAGCTGGGCCACATCTTCGGAATGGCGAGTGACCTTGGTCGTACAAATACCGAGTATAACCTGGGGCCACATTGCACAAATTCGGGTTGCATCATGCGACAGGGATTGTCGGTGCCGGAATGGGTACAGCATGCGAGAGAGTCGCACGAAATGGGCAGGATTTACTGCCCGCAGTGTTTGGCGGACAAGGCGTCTGCTTATGACATTATTCCTGCAGGAGCTTACGTAGCGGTGGCTGCTGGAGGGAACAAGATTGGCCGCTAGAGATAGTGGCACTCGAAGGAGGTAAAGGGGGGGAATAAGCTCGGCCTAAAGGCCGGGCTTTTCCTATGGTGGTGGAGTCTACTCGTTTTGATTTTAGAAAATGTGATATAATTAAAGTACTCATGCTAAACTTCGGTCACTGGCGATGAGAAAAGTTTTTAGTCGCGTAGGTGTTTGTCATTTAGCCTCGTGACCAGGAGCCAATAAATTCGGGCTCGCATAAATGGCTCTAATAAATTTAATTTAGGAGAGTCTTTATGAAAAACTTTAACAAAAACCAAAAAGAGCAAGTCGAGGTGATGGCCCTCTTCGGTTACGAAATGACGCCTTGCCAGCCGCTTTCATTCCGGCGGCAAGGGGAAAACGAAACCGAGGTAACGGAGCTGCTCCGGACACAGATTCGTTTTGTGGGCGGGCAGGCGTTACATATCTTCGACGTGCTGATTGGCCGGGAGAGGATGCGGCTTGAGTTTAACTCGCGCGACCTGTCTTGGTACCTCACACAATAGCGCTGGCGCTTTAAACTTTTCTCCGGAGGAGAAAAGTTTAGCAAAAGAGGCCAGTTAGAAAATTGAAATGGAAGTGAATTCCATTTCAATTTTTGTTGTTGTCAATTTATTTGCGTTGCAAATAAATGTTATAATGAATGTATGCAGGAATTGGAAAAGAGGTTGTTGGGGTTGGAGGGGGAGTTTTTGCAGGTATATGAAAAATTGGGGATGGCTGATAAGGCGGCTCAAATAGTAGAGTTAGAAAAACAGGTGGCCGATCCGGAAATTTGGAAGGATGTGAAGCTAGCCACAGAGAAAAACCAAGAGTTGGCAAAATTATTAGACGAGGTGCAGCCATGGGAGCTTTTGAAAACGCAAATTGATGATCTTAAAGAGATGCTTTCTATTGCGGACGAGGATTTGAAGGAAGAAATTACTGGGCAGGTTGAGGCGATGGAAAAAAATTTTGCGGAGCTAAAAAAGGCGCTACAATTCCGAGGGGAGTATGATAGAGGAGATGCAATTCTCCGAATTACTTCTGGGGCAGGGGGAACAGAGGCAATGGACTGGGCAGGAATGCTGGAGAGGATGTATCTGAGATTTTGCGAAAAACATGGTTTCAAGGTTTCGTGTTTGGAGAGAGTGGTGGGCGAGGAAGCGGGGATCAAAACTGCGGTGTATGAGGTTTCTGGCCTGAACGCCTACGGTTGGCTAAAGTCAGAACACGGGGTGCACCGATTGGTGCGTTTGTCACCGTTTAACGCGAATAATTTGAGGCAGACTTCGTTTGCGCTAGTGGAAATTTTGCCGGTGATTAAAGCTGATACGGACGTTCAGATCGATGAAAAGGATTTACGAATAGACGTGTATCGTTCGGGTGGGCACGGTGGGCAGGGGGTAAATACGACAGATTCGGCGGTGAGGATTACGCATTTGCCGACCAACACGGTAGTGGCGATTCAGAATGAACGCTCGCAAATTCAAAATCGGGAAAAAGCTATGGAGATCCTGAGGGGTAAACTAGCGCAAATGCAGATGGAACAACATGCGGAAACTTTGGCGGATCTACGTGCCGGTGAAAGCGCTGGTTGGGGACAACAGATACGAAATTATGTTTTGCAACCGTATAAACTCGCGAAAGATACTCGGACTGGATTTGAATCCACTGACCCAGACGCTGTTTTGAACGGAGGACTGGATGATTTTGTGAGAGCATATTTGGAAATGTAAAATTTTTAGCTTGATTGTAAATTAGGCGTTTTTATGGAGTAAATATTGACAAAATAGCATAAGTGTGATAAAATTAGAGTGATGGGCTATCTTTGCCTATCGTAGTCTTAAAAAGTAGTGCAAAAAGTCAAGTCTGGAAGGAGAAAGCACTATGAATACAGCACTAAAACGCGCTACGGTGGTTTTGTCCGTGATGTTGATGATGGCAATTGTGATGTTGGTGAGTTTGGTCACCGCTCATTATGATGGAGCTTATGCCACGAGCGGCGAGATCGATGATCTACCAAAGATGGTCGTTTCGGATATTGCTTATAAACCGGCGGTGGGAGTGGGAATCACTTCGAAAAAGGCAACCCCGGAGAATATTGCGGAGTTGGAAGAAGCCGCGGCAGAAGCGGAGGCTGTGGCCGAAGATGAGACGGATTGGCAAGAGGAAAGCTATGAATGCGAGGATTATGAAGATTGTGGAGATTACGGAGATGGTAGCTATATAGTGTACGTTGGGGATGACTATTATATTGTTAATCCCAACCTCGCGCCATACGACGGTGGCGGCTATTACAATGCTAATCTTAATGGAGCTTGGCATGATGGGGCTGAGTTTTATCATACCGGAGGTTATCTCTATAAGGATGACAGTGGTATGGGATTTACTTGGTACTCAGAAAATGTTTTGTCTGGTGGTGGGTTGAACATCCCCGGTCGCCATATTGGCGAAGAGGGATACGTTTGCGACGAGAATGGTTATATTTGTCTTGCCTCTGATAACCTACTGAAGGGCACGGTCGTTAGTATACCGTTTGGATGTGGAACTGGAGTTGTCTACGACAAAGGCTCCGGTGATGGAAACATCGATGTATATGTCTCGTGGTAACGATGGCATAAATGCACTACGAAAAGGCCGCACTTTAAGTGTGGCCTTTTTTTCATGATTTGGCAAATTAGGGGTTGGCAGGGGGGATTTTTTGTGCTATAATGAAGGCAGTAGCTAGATGAGAGGCAAGGTCCTTGGTGTTCTTACACTCTACCAAGGAAACCGGTCTGGTAATCTAGTTTTAAGAGTGTATTTGACCCAGTGTACAGGGGCAAAGAAAAAGCCGCTAAAGGTGGCAAATAAGCTAGGCGGGGAGCTAACAAAGTAATATTAAACGAAAGGAAAAGGATGCAAGTCATTCTCGGCACCAAAATTGGTATGACGCAGATCATCGGTGACGATGGCGTGGTGACTCCGGTTACCATCCTCGAAGCTGGCCCTTGCACGGTGACTCAGATTAAAACCGTTGAAACTGACGGTTATAACGCTGTGCAAGTGGGATATGGTGTGGGTCGGAATCTGAGCAAGTCGGTCGCTGGTCACGCGAAAAAGGCTGGCGAAAACAACAGTCCTAAAGTCCTGAAAGAATTTCGTGTAGAGGAAATTCCGGAAGGCATGAAGCTGGGCGACACAATTGATGTCAACAGTTTCAAATTGGGCGACAAAGTCACGGTAACTGGCACTAGCAAGGGGAAAGGTTTTGCTGGTACGGTGAAGCGACACAATTTTATCGAATCAAGAAACACGCACGGGTTTAAGGGGAATATTCGGCGGGTTGGGTCGATTGGTTCGATGTATCCGCAAAAAGTCTGGAAGGGCAAAAAAATGCCGGGACGGATGGGGCACGACCAAGTAACTGTGAAGAATTTGGTGGTGGCTTATATTGATGCGGAGAAAAAATTGATCGGGCTAAAAGGCGCAGTGCCAGGCCCGCGCAAGGGTGTTGTAAGTTTGGAGGGAAAGGAGTAATATGGCTACTTTGAATAAAGATATTTTCGGTCTAAAGGTAGAAAATCATGAGCTTGTGAAACTCGCTTACGACGCATATTTGGCTAATTCACGTTCGAGCCACGCAAAAACTTTGAAGCGGGGCGAAGTACGAGGTGGCGGCAAGAAGCCGTGGAAACAAAAGGGTACTGGTCGGGCACGATTTGGTTCGACGCGAAACCCGATTTGGCGACACGGTGGTGTGGCGTTTGGTCGGACTGGCGAAGAAAACTTTACCAAGAAGATTAGCAAGCAGGCCAAGCGACAAGCTGTTTGCCAGGCTCTCTCAATGAAAAATGCTGATAAAGCTGTGATCGCGCTGGACAAACCAGTTACCACATTGACTGGCAAGACTAAAGACGCGGTAAAATTGATGAAAGAATACAAGCTTGAGGACAAGAATGTATTGGCAGTGGTGAAGGAGAAAACGCCAGAGATTTTGCGCTCTTCAAACAATTTGCCGAATGTGAAGGTAGTGCGAGCGACGTATCTTAACGTGTTTGATATTATGAACGCGGACGCGATTGTGATTGGCCAGTCGGCGATGAAAGAGTTGGAAGCATGGCTCACCGGAAAGGAGAAGGCATAATGGCAGAAAAAAATACAGGTATTAAGTTGAATATGTTAGAGCCGCGAGCGACCGAAAAAAGCTATCTGGAGCAGACAAACCGGACTTATGTGTTCCCGGTGAAGCGAGAGATGAGTAAACAGGCAATTGCGAAGCAGGTCGAAGAAGAGTTTAACGTTAAGGTGACGGACGTGCGGACAATGATTCGCAAAGGCAAGAAAACTCGTTTTAGCCGAGGTAAACATGCTTATCCGGGTATTACGCATCGACAAGACAAGAAGTTTGCTTATGTGAAATTGGCAAAAGGCAATTCGATTCGAGTATTCGATGAAGAGCCTGAGAAAAAAGAAGATAATAAAACCAGCGCAAAGGAAGCCAAGAAGGCCGAGAAAGAGGCTAAAAAGGCGGACAAGAATGCAGGTAAGGAGAAGAAGTAATGGGAATTAAAGCATATCGCCCGATGACTCCGGCTCAGCGTCAAAAAACGACGCAGGATTTCGATCAGATTACGACGAAGAAGCCGATGAAGTCACTGCTCGCTAGCAAAAAGCAACAAGCAGGGCGGGATAACCAAGGCCGGATTACGGTGCGACACCGTGGGGGTGGGGTGAAGCGGCACTACCGGATTATCACTTATAAATTACCGCAGAATTTGACTTTTACGGTGGAAGAGATTGAATATGATCCGAACCGAAGCGCACGGATTGCGCGGGTCAAAGATGAAAACGGTGTGTATTATTATGTGATTGCTGACACCAAGATGACGAAGGGTACGACTTTCAAAACTGGAGCGGAGGTGGAAGTAGAGACTTCTAACCGGATGCCGCTAGAAAATATCCCAGTCGGTACTTTTGTCTATGCGATCGAGCTAAATCCTGGTAAAGGTGCTCAGATGGTGCGAGCGGCAGGCGCTTCAGCGCAGCTAATGGCAAAAGAAGGAGCTTATGCGACTTTGAAGATGCCATCAGGTGAAGTACGAAAAGTATTAGTGAAGTGTGAAGCTTCGATTGGTACCGTGTCCAACGTGCAGCATCAGAATGTGAAGATTGGCTCAGCTGGTCGGAAGCGCCGCAAGGGTATCCGTCCGACCGTACGTGGTGTCGTGATGAACGCAGCGGATCACCCGCACGGTGGTGGTGACGGCGGTCGACATGGGTCGGGTAAAGCGCCGCGAACGCCGTGGGGTCAGCTCACTTTGGGCTATCGTACACGCCGGAATAAGAAAACTAATAAAATGATCGTGCGCAGTCGCCACGAAGGAAAGAGGAGATAATGTCTAGGAGTCTGAAAAAAGGTCCGTTTGTGGACTACAAACTCGCAAAGAAAGTCGCTGCTCTTTCCAGCGAAGATCGCACCGTAATAAAAACTTGGGCACGTAGTTCGACAATCTCACCGGAGATGGTGGGTCGGACAATTGCTGTGCATAACGGCAAGGTGCATGTACCGGTTTATATTTCGGAAAACATGGTCGGTCATAAGCTGGGTGAGTTTGCGCCTACACGTAAGTTCCGCCGACATGGTGGTAAAAAGGCCGCTGAGGCTGCGAAAGGAAAGGGTTAGGATATGGCGGAAACATATTTTGCACATGCATATGCTAAAGGTGTGGATAGCCAACCGCGAAAGACGAATGTCGTGGCAGCCTTGGTGCGCGATCGTTATGTAGCTGATGCGAAAGTGATTTTGGAGCATACTCCGAGAAAAGCTGCGCGTCCGGTGCTGAAGGCAATCGAATCGGCAAATGCAAATTTGCTAAACAATTCGGACAAGTCAATTGACCCGAAGACAATTCGGATTGCACGAATTTTCGTGACTAGCGGGACTCGGATGCGGCGGTATAAGCCGGCATCTAGGGGTCGGGCACTTCCGTATGAAAAGATTTCGTCCAACATTTTTGTTGAGGTCGCAGGCGAAGAGAAAGTAAAAAAGACTGCCCCAAAGGCTAAAACAGCCGATAAGAAGGCAGAAGCGAAGGAGAAAAAGTAATATGGGCCAAAAGGTTAATCCCATCTCTTACCGTCTCCAAGTCAGCAAGGACTGGTCCTCGAAGTGGTTTACACGGAAGTCTGACTTTCGTCACTGGCTGGTTGAAGACGACAAAATTCGCAAGATTATCGAAGAGCGGTTTAAAGCTCGTCCGACGATTGCGCGGATTGACATTGAGCGCTCGGCTAATTTGACCACGATCACGATTGCAACGGCAAAGGCCGGGGCGGTGATTGGCAAACAAGGTTCGGGCATCAATGAGCTGAAGAAGCAGATTGAAAAAATTGTCGACGGTCCGATTCGGATTAATGTCGAAGAAGTAAAGAAACCAGAATTAAACGCTAAATTGGTAGCTGAGAATATCGGATTCCAACTCGGTAAGCGGATGAACTTCCGCCGGGCGGTGAAGATGGCTTTGCAGTCGTCGATGAACGCTGGCGCGAAGGGTGTGCGAATCGAGGTGGCCGGGCGGTTGAATGGTGCAGAAATGAGCCGACGGGAGAAGTTTATTGAAGGTTCCGTGCCTCTACATACTCTCCGGGCGGATATTGATTTCTACTGTCATCACGCTCCGACTATTGCCGGTATCGTAGGCGTAAAAGTTTGGATTTATAAGGGGGAAAAGTAAGATGGCAATTTTAGTACCAAGAAAAACTCCGCATCGTAAGGTGCGCAAAGGCAAAAATGAAGGTATTGCAACTCGTTGTAATACAGTGGCGTTTGGCGAATTTGGTTTGATGTCGCTAGACAACGAACGAATCACTTCGCGACAGATCGAGGCCGCACGTCAGGCGATCACGCGTTATGTGAAGCGTGGTGGTAAAATCTGGATTCGGATTTTCCCGCATACGCCGGTAAGTAAGAAACCGCTTGACGTAAAGATGGGTTCTGGTAAAGGTGAACCACAATTTTACGTAGCAAAGGTGAAAGCTGGTACGGTGATGTTTGAGATTGCCGATGTGGACGAAGAGAAAGCACGGGAAGCTTTGCGATTAGCATCACATAAGTTGCCAGTGAAATGTAAAATAATTAAGAAAGAGGAGTTTTAAGATGGCACACACACTCATTGGGACTGTTACCTCTGACAAGCGTGATAAGACCATTACCGTCTCCATTGTCAGTCGGGAAACACACCCGCTCTATCGTAAGCAATATTCGAAGACGCGGAAATACACGGCGCATGACGAAAAAAATGAAGCGCACGTGGGTGACCGAGTGCAGATTGCGATGTCGAAGCCGATTTCCAAGACCAAAGCTTATACTTTGGTAAAGGTGATCGAAAAATCGCGTGGCGTTGTAGAACTGAAGGAAGATGTAAACAAGGCTTACGAAGCAGAAAAAGTAGGCGCAGATGCAGAGGCACGGGCTCGCCGAGCAGCAGAGAAGGCTGCAGTGGAAGAAACCGACACTAAAGCTGAAAAGCCAGAAGGGGAGGATAAATAATGATACAGCAAGAGAGTAGATTGAAAGTAGCGGATAACAGTGGCGCAAAGGAACTCGGAGTAATTCGGGTACTGGGTGGTACTAGAGCACGCTATGCGCGAGTAGGTGATATTGTGACTTGCTCGGTTAAGGAAGCAACCCCGAACGGCAACGTAAAGAAAAAAGCTATTGTACGCGCAGTAATCGTGCGCACTCGGCAACCGATTCGGCGACCAGATGGCTCGACGATTCGGTTTGACGAAAACGCGGCGGTACTAGTCAATGATGATAAGATGCCGAAGGGGACGCGGGTTTTCGGGCCGATCCCGCGGGAGCTGCGTGACAAGGGCTTTATGAAGATTATCAGTTTAGCACCGGAGGTACTTTAAAATGGCAAAAGGTTTGAAAGTAAACGACAAGGTGCAAGTAATTGCTGGCGATAACAAAGGCAAAGAAGCTAAAATCGTGAAAATTGACCGCTTGAACGGCAAGGCGATGCTAGAGGGGATTGGGATAGTAGAGCGTCACATGCGCAAAACCCAGTTTAATCCTAAGGGTGGCAAGAAGAAAATTCATATAGGGATTGATTTTTCAAATCTGAAACTGGTGGAAGCGGCGAAGTTTGAGAAAAAGAACGCTAAAGCAAAGAAAGGAGCTAAATAATGGCGGAAAAGAAAACGGCTACTGCTAAAAAGTCCGCAAAGACCGAAGCAGTACAACCACGCCTGAAAGCTCTCTACAACACAGAGCTGAAGGCGAAATTGCAAAAAGAATTGAAACTGGAAAATGTTTCGCAGGTGCCAGAGTTGAAAAAAGTCGTGGTGTCTTGTGGCGTGGGCAAGAAGCGCGAAGATAAAAGATTTACCGAAACGGTGGCTTTGACTCTGGCTAAGATTACCGGTCAGGCGCCGACTTCGCGACTAGCTAAGAAATCTATCGCGACCTTTAAAATTCGGAAAGGGATGGGGGCGCCGATTGGCTATTTGGTGACTTTGCGCAATGATAAAATGTATGAGTTCGTGGATCGCTTAATCAATGTGGCTTTGCCGCATGTGCGGGATTTCCACGGAGTCTCTAGAGGCGCGTTTGACGCACAGGGTAACTATAACCTAGGTTTGAAAGAACAGACTGTGTTTCCGGAGATTACTTTTGAGGACGCTTCGGTTTTGCACGGTCTAGAAGTTACGTTTATTATTAAAAATGGCTCAAAGGAAGGAAGTCTAAAATTGCTAGAACTCTTTGGAATGCCGTTTGAGAAGGAGGACAAGTAGATGGCAAAGAAATCTGCAGTGCTCCGTGACGAGAAACGGCAAAAAATGTATGACAAATATAAGGACAAACGAGCGGCTCTCAAGGCGGCGGGTGACTTGGAGGGTTTGCAGAAGCTCCCGCGCAATTCGTCTCCAACGCGCCTCAAAAATCGTGATATGCTGGATGGACGGCCGCGAGGGTATATGCGTCGGTTTGGACTAAGTCGTATTAATTTCCGGGAGAAAGCTTCGAAAGGCGAAATTCCGGGTGTAACAAAGAGTAGTTGGTAGGAGAAAGGAGAAAAATGTCATTACAATCTACAGACCAAATTGCAGACCTCTTGACGCGGATTCGTAACGCTGTGATGGTAGGCAAGAATGAAATCCTCGTACCTACCTCCAAACTAAAGGTAGGCGTGACGGAAGTTTTGAAGAAAAACGGCTATGTGGCTGGCTATGAAGTGATTGAAGGATCTCCGCGTGGGATGCTAAAAGTAACGATTTTTGAGCCGGGCACAGTAGCGAAGATTAACGAGATTTCGAAAGTTTCCAAGCCGGGTCGCCGGGTGTATTCGTCGGCGGACGATTTGCCGGTGGTGAAGTCTGGACGGGGGATGGTGATCGTATCTACCTCGAAAGGCTTGATGACTGGGCGTGAAGCTAAGAAAAATCGTCTCGGTGGCGAAATTCTCGTTCGCGTGTGGTAAGAACAAAAAAGACCCTGCGGGGTCTTTTTTGTTTGGGCAAAATGTGATGACGCTTATGCTTGCATTTGGGGGACTGGTGGAGTATGATGAGGGTATTATAAACGAAGGAGTGATAAAATGGGTAAGACCATAAAACGGCTAGGCTATTTCTTTTCAGCGCTAGTCTTGGTGGGCGCAAGTATGGGTGGAACAGTGCGAGTTTTCGCAGATGGAATAAACACGGGTGAGGGAAATGTGGAGGGTGGCGTATTGGGAGAAGTTGCGCCTTCGAGTAATGAAACGCCGGAGGATATGGGCGGAACTGATGGCACGGGAGAAAACTTAGTAGTTGCGGGAGAAGGTGAAAAGAAAT
>JAZRAP010000039.1:0-3263 GCA_045634665.1 Candidatus Nanosyncoccus sp. | reverse complement strand
AGGAGCCAGCCGAGATTAATGATAAACATGGGGTCAATGAGAAGGGTTGCTGCGGCGACAAGGAGAATGATGCGCCAAGGAGCGAATTTGTGACCAAAGTACCAAGCTATGATTGCAAGGATAGACATGAGACCGGCACGCATAATGGAGGGAGTGAAGCCAACTAGAGCCATGAAGAAAAGGATGAAAATGACGGAGAGGAGAAGACCGGAAAATCTGGAGATTTTGCCGAAAATTCTCCTGGCGATTTCGACAAGAATGGAGAGGTGAGCGCCGGAGGCAACGACGATGTGGACAAGTCCGACGGTCCTGAGATTTTCGTTTAAGTCGTCCGGGAGGCCGGTTTTCATACCGAGAAGATAAGAGAGGCCGAGGCTATTTTCTGGTTCGGGGAGTTGGCTGGCGATGCGGTCGGCGAACCAGTTGCGAGTGTTTAGTACTGGGTCGCCAGGGTCGGGGCGGGCGATTTTTTGGATAGTAGGTTTATAGAGATAGCCGGCGTAGGTGCCGAAACCGTTTAGGAGCTTGCCTTCTAAGGTGACTATGTCGGAGCGATGGAGCTCCTCGTTTAAGGTAGTGGTGACGTAGAGGCTGCCGGCAGCCTCTCGTTCCCCGCTCTCGCCGAATCTCAGATTTTTGATTTTGAATTTGGTGTTGGCCTCGTCGTGGTTAGGATCGCCGTCTATGGTGCCGGTGACGGTGATAGTTTGGTCGTAAAATTGGCGGATGTAATCTTCGCCCTGGAATTCGTTAGTGGCGCGGAAAAAGCTAAAAATCATGCCGGCGATAACGGCGATAATGATGAGGGCCGTTCTGGGCCTTAAATAGGCAACGATGAGGGCTACGACTGCGGCTGCAAGCCAGGGAGGTGAAGCGAAAAAGTTGATACGAAAAACCAGAGCGAGAATTGTGCCAGCGATGATGCCGATGGCTAAGGCTACTACAAAATAAGATTGGTGGATGGCGCGGGTGAAAAATTTGAGCATGGAGTGTATCTAGCACGTATCTGTTGATTTTTCAACCCCCTACCTGTTTTTATGGTATAATTATATGGAGTGGTATTTGTGTGCCCGTAGCTCAGCTGGATAGAGCGTCAGTTTCCGGAACTGAAGGTCGTAGGTTCGAACCCTATCGGGCATACCATTTTTTGGATATTTCGCAAAAAATGTGATATGTGGTAAAGTAAATATAGATGGAGCAGAAGAAAGCCAAAAAACTAGATTCTGATAAGATCATAAAGAAGATAGAAGATATCTCGAGTAAAGTTGATATCATTATGCGAAATGGGTTGATTATTGCTTTCTTTCTTATCGTAGACGGTATTACATTTATACTTAACCCAGACACCACGCTATCGGGAATGGCACAGAATATAATTCTGTTGATACTTTTTGCTGCTTTTTCGGTATTGATCACAAACCTTGCCGCTAAAACGAGGGACAAAAAGACAATTATTATATCGTTGACTATTGTAATACTGAGCATAGTTTTCTATATTTATCCAGATTTTATAGCTGCCTATATACAACTATTATTGGCGCTATTTATCATATACAATGGGATGGTAAATATCGCGAATGTTTTAAATCTAAATGATAAACTGGCAAAATATACTACGGCCATTACGAAAAAGTATAATAAAATTGCTAAACGCAAAGTAGAAAGCGAAGAAAAGAAAGCACAAAAAGAAAAGTTTAAAGAGATCGACGATAATATCAATCAGGGGCTGGAGGAGCAGAAAAAGAAGCTGATAAACCCGCTGGTGAATATAGTAAATAAGTCTAGCAAATCTTCGGTTTTGTATATTATTGCAAATTCGGCGTCTATTATTCTCGGGATAATACTGCTGATATTCCCGGATGTTTCGATGATGATGTGGGGTATTATATTCCTGTACACGGGGCTACCTAATTTGTTTGCCGCCATAAAGACGATGGATTTATTTAGGAAGATAAAAGAAAAGAAGTTTAAAGAAATATTATTTGATGCCGAGAAGAGCGACGAGCCAAAACAAAACAAAAAGAACGCGTCAAAGTAATTTTAGGTTTTATTGTTCGGTGTGGCGACAGCCGCCGGCGAAGTTGGAGCAGGAATAGTAGATTTTGCCGTCTTTGCGGCGGCGTTCGATCATAATACCGCGGTGGCATTTGGGGCAGACTTTGACGCCGGCGCCTTTGAGGCGGGGGCTAATCTCGAAGACGAAAGGCGAAATGCGGCGAGGGTCGGAGACGATGAAAGTTCTTTGTTTGGCGCGGGTGATGGCGACATACCAAAGTCTTCTTTCCTCGGCATGAGGGTAGGCGTCTAATTTGGTGAGGAGAACTTCGGCGACGGGGTCGTTAGCTCTGGTGGCTGGGATGCCGTGGCTGCCGGAGTTGGCGTTGATGATGATAATGATATCGCGAGTGATGCCTTTGGCTTTGTGCATACTGCAAAAAGGAACTGAGAGTTTTTTGGTGGCACCGTTGAGCTGCCATGTAAGTTCCATTTGCGATTCATTGAAATTTCTGAGTTTGGCATGTTGATATCTCCCGGAGGTTTCGTCGACAAAGCGAAAAACATCACGGTTATAGCGGGAAATAATTTGGATTTTTTGGTGGAATAATTCTGGGCCGTGTTTTTGGTAGAGAGATTGGAGGATTTGATCGACAGCGGCATAGTCTGGTGGGATGGTTTTGGGCTGGGTCGCTGGGTTTAATTTGATAATAATGGGAGTTTTGCGATCAACATGCGGGACGACTTTTTTGCGAGATTGGTGGGGATTTTTTTGAATAAATTTGTTGCTGATTTTGGCAGTGGGTTGGCCGAAACGGTAAGTCAATTCGATGAGGCCGCGGTAGGTGGTGCGGTTAAAAATCTTTTCAAAATCGTCGAGGACATGGAGGTTGCTGCCGGCAAAGCGGTAGATGGATTGCCAATCGTCGCCGACGGCGAAGAGTTTGACTTTTTGGCATTTTCCTAAGATAGCTTTGAGGAGGAAATATTTGCTAGTGGAGAGATCTTGGGCCTCGTCTACGAGAATGTATTGATAGGAAAAACTGTTTTTGGGCATGGATTGAACAAAATCAGTGGCGAGATTTAGCATATCGGCAAAATCGTAAAGGTGATTTTGCTGGAGATGTTTAGTGTAAGCCTCGGCAGCCGGAGCGTAGAGAGCGTAAAATTCTAAAGCGTTTTGGCGAGAGGCTGGGTTTTTGATGGATTCGAGGCGGCGGTAATATTCGGTGAGATCGATGCGTTCATTTTTTTGCAAACTTAAAACG
>JAZRAP010000038.1:0-3490 GCA_045634665.1 Candidatus Nanosyncoccus sp. | reverse complement strand
GAGCTTCCTTTTTGGTAGTTTTTTGCGCTTTTTTGTCCTGCAGCGCAACCTTTTTTCGCACGATCGGCGCCTGCTCTTCCACCTCGGCACTCTTGGTATCGTTTGCTTTTATTCGAGTGATTTTTGGCTTTGCCATTTTACTCCTTTGCTATAAAAAAAGTCTGATACCAGACTTGTCAATAGTATACTACTTCGGGAACAAATAGTCAAGATAATCCTGCATCATTCTTGCGCCCGAAATCACCGGCAAGAATTCCATTAGTTGCAGTTTCATGCTATATTCCAAATCAAAATCATTCTCCCAAATCTCCGCCGCTTCCTCCATCCGCTGGTAGAGCATATCTAGTTCCTCCGCCTCATCTTTGCCAGACACATTTAGATACGATTTCATCGAACCATCTGCCACCCCACCATCATGTGTCGAAATCAACAAATTCATATTTGCTACATCCTTCATCCACGACGTCCCACAGGCTTCCAGCCCCACGATCGGTACGTTCACCGCCACATTACTTCCGCAGGATAATCCCAGCGCCAAAGCCTCATCATAATCCGGCAAATAATGCACATGCTCTCGCAGATAATCATCTTTTGCCACGACTTCCAGCAGATTTTTTAACTTCTCGGACATCACATTATCCCCCGCATGCACCCGCCCCGCCAAAATATAATGTGCCCCGTGATTTTCCAAAATATTTCTTAGCCTCACCGGATCGCGAAACGCCAGCTCCGGCCGTTTATAATCCACAAACCGCCGCCGGTAGTCAAAGATAAAATCGTCTTCACTAAATCTCAAAATCCGACCGTTTTGGTCTGGTCGCGTCGCTAGCACCTTATTCAAAGCCCGCCGCCCGGCTTTTTTAAATTCACGAATTTTGTCCGCCGTCAAAGTGTCCAGCTGTTCCCGGTAATTCGGCGTAGGATAATCCACCGCATCCATTACCCCCGCTTCATGCATAAATTGCATAATTTCCGGTTGCACCCAATATTCCATGTCAATCCCGTTTGTCACCGCTTTGAATTTGACTTTATTCCCCGCAATATCCCGATAATTCGCCACCCGCGCATGCAGCTTTGAAACCCCGCTCCTTAGTTCCGCGATTTCAATCGTCACACTCGAAAGTTTAATGTGCTCGCCACTAAACTTGTCTCGCAGCCATTTTTTGACCGCTGGCGATTTTAAATTTGGAAAAACAAAACGTTCAAATTGCTCCAAAGCGAATTCTGCTTCTGCTGCCTGTACCAAGGTATGGTTAGTGTACAAAGTATGTTTGCGCGTATAAACCACCGCTTCATAAAAATCCATCCCGTTGCTGGCCAGCTCATCTAGTCGCGCCAGTGCTGCAAAGAAAGTCGCCACTTCGTTTAGCTGCATAATCGCCGGTTTTAACCCTAGCAATTTCAAGGCTGCATAGCCACCAAACCCTAACGCTACTTCCTGATACAGCCGGTGATCGCCACCGCTTAAGCCCGAGTATAACTCGCCAAAATTCGGCTCAGTCACCGAAATAATCCGCGTGCTCTTAAACTTCTTTTCAATCACGTCCAAACTGCACAAACCACCGTTGCACTTAATATTAACTTTATCTACAAATCTAAACCCAAATTTTTTATAATCCACCGGCGTATGATCATCAATGATCGCACCATTTTCCAACTTTTGTTGCACCTCTGACGGATAAAACGGCGTGATTAGGGCAAACGGCACCCCCATCTGTTCCGCCACTCGCCGCGTATCCGCCGCCAAAATCCCCAGCCCCCCGCCTCCGCGGATACCGTTTTGCTGATCATACAGCTCAATCGTCCAATAAGTATAAGGTCGTTCTTCTGAAATAGCCTTCGTCAAATGCTCCCGCTCCACCGCTTCGTAAAAAATGTCTACATCCTCAATATTCTCTAACGGGTGATAAAAATACTGCCCATCTTCATCCTTCATGCTTATGATTATATCACAAATTTTTTAGTACCAGAAGTCTCTAGGTAATTTGTCAGCGATGCGTTTATGAAAATCCCAGTCAAATCCTTCTAGCCGCTTTGGATTTTTCGTCTTAAAATAATTTTTGCGAATATAATCCGCCGTCATCATTTCGCCCGGTATCAAACGATATTTTTTGCGAAAGTTCAATCCCCGTTTATAACCTTTTGGCGGCAACACTGCCATCGGCAAGAAATCGCACTTCACTTCTGGGTCGGCGTATAATTTTATCGCCAACACCGCCATAGTCGGGATAATATCTTCCTTCTTATTATAGACATCCTCATTTTTAAACACCGTTGCCTGCCGTGTCGCCGATGGTGCTACAAAAATCACTCCACCGTTTTTGACGGCCTCATGCGACAAATCAGTATAAATATTCCGGAAATCCCGTTTCAAACGATTAGCCACCTCGTATTTTTTAGTCCCCTCCTTTAGCTTCATTTTGCGCCAAGTCGACGGCGTGATAGTCGGCGTGATAATAATCCCTAGCCGCCGGATCCGTTCAAAATTTGGCGCCAAAGCTTCATACCACGGCAGATTTACTGGAAAATACATCGGCTTATCACCCATGATATCAATCTTCATCGTCAAAATCCGCGCAATTTCACCGAGTGACGGGTGATTATAGCCAATCACCAAACCATTTTTGGAATCCTTTGGCATTCCTCGGTATGACCCAGGTGTAATTTTCGATAAAATCTTCACCAATTTTTTACGCGCCGCTTGGTTGTGCTTCTCTGGGTCGTTTTTTGGCCCAGTCGTTCCGAAAAAATAGTTAATTGCCGCATTGCAAGCCTTTCCCACCGGCACCATTTCTTTCCGCAAATCTTCCGACCCCAAAGTCGTCAGTAGTGAATAATTTTCGTGCTGGATTTTGTCGATCACTTCCTCCGCGCTCAAGCTTTCCAGCTCTTTCAAAGTAAACGTTTTCTTTTTCGCCATAAGTGTATTATAGCATTATTTGGCAAAATATGATACAATACATCAAGAATGGGATGTCGCCAAGTGGTAAGGCAGCGGGTTCTGGTCCCGCCATTCGGGGGTTCGAATCCCTCCATCCCAGCCAAGAAAATAAAATGGAGAGTTTATACTCTCCTATTTTTTATTCGCTCCTGAGAGCCTCCACCGGATCGCGCAAAGATGCCTTCTTCGCCGGGATCAATCCTCCCAGCAAAGTCAATATCACTGATAGTACAATCAGGAACAGTGCCATCCTCGGGTCAAGTGCCGCATTCAGAGGCACATCGCCGATAAAGTGGTGCAACACCAAATTTATCAGTGGGATCATTAGATAAGAAATCACTACCCCGAACGCACCCGACAAAAACCCAATAATAAACGTCTCCGCGTTAAAGATCGACGAAATATTGTGTTTCGAAGCCCCCATCGCGCGCAAAATCCCAATTTCTTTCGTCCGCTCATACACCGAAATATAGGTAATCACCCCTATCATAATCGACGACACCACCAGTGAAATAGATACGAAAGCAATCAGTACATACGATACCGCAT
>JAZRAP010000037.1:0-4823 GCA_045634665.1 Candidatus Nanosyncoccus sp. | reverse complement strand
CGACGGCGCGAGCAAAGGCGATACTAGTCTGTGTGCCTTCTAGCACGATAGCGCACGTGTTGCCGTATTTGCCGAAGGAGCTGCCACTGATTGTGGCGACAAAGGGGATTTTGTCGGACAGAATGTTTGAAAATTTTAAAGATTGGATGGTGATGTCGGGGCCGGGGTATGCGGAGGATATCAAGGCGCGAAAGATGACGCATTTGACCGCGACCGACAAGCGGATAATTGAGATGTTTGGGACGAAATATTTGGATTTTGACGAGACGGACGACCGAGGGGGAGTGCTGATGTGCGGAGCGTTGAAAAATGTCTATGCAATACTAGCGGGGCTACTAAAATTGCAGCCGAAGACGCGAGAGCACCGACGGTTTTTGGCAGATGCGGTGTTTGAAATGAAAGTAATTTTGGAATTTAACGATTGTGAGTTTAAAACGGTGGAGCTGAACTGTGGCAAGGGAGATCTAAAAATCACTTGTGACTACCCGTCGCGAAATTATGAGTTCGGCCGGCAGGTAGCAGAAAAAGGCTATTTTGAACCTGAAAAGACAGTGGAGGGGCTGATGGCCCTGAAGCGTATCCGGCGAGGAGAGATTGCCTTTCCGAAGGGCCTGAAACTGATAGGGCAAATTTTACAGGAGAGTGAGAAATGGGGCTAAACGCGGCGCAGAAAAAGGCGGTAGAATATTTGGCGGGACCGCTGCTGGTATTGGCGGGGCCGGGGACGGGCAAAACGCAGCTTTTGTCGCATAAGGTGGCGTATATATTAGAGAATACTGATACAAATCCAGAAAATATCCTCTGTATGACCTTTACCGAGACGGGGGCGCGGAATATGCGGGAGAGGCTGAAGTCCATTATCGGGAATGATGGTCTGAAGGTGAATATCGGGACATATCATAGTTTTGGTACGGAGATTTTGGCACAATATGCGAACTATGCGCCGGATTATGAGCGACGGCTGGACGAGGCGATCGACGAAGTGCGGCAGTTTAAGATTGTAAAAAAAATTATGGCAGGGTTGCCGGGGCGAGATATTTTGCGTAAGGATAATGTGAAAGATGTGGTGAGCGTGATTTCGAGTGCGAAGTCGGCGGGGCTGACGAGCGAAGATTTGGCGGTGATTGCGAAGCAGAATATGGAAGATTCGCGAGTTTTGTCAGAGGCGATTACGCCGTTGCTCGAAAATGTTGTGCCGCGGCAGTTTCAGGCGTCGTTCGATGGAGCGTATGCTCCTATATATAATATACTAAAAGATTATTCCGATGCGGCGTCGGTGATTAAAAATATCGAGCGTTCGATCGGATTTTTGGCGAGGGATTTGAAAGAAGCGATGGTGGAGGCAGAGTCTTCGCAAAAAATTAAGCCTCTGTCAAAATGGAAAGATGCTTATTTTGAAAAAGATGAGAAGGGGCGGTATCGGCTGAAGGATCGGGTGCGAAATTTGAAGCTGGCGAGCGTGGCGCAGGTGATGAAGGAGTATGACGAATATTTGCGGGCGGGAGGGTTGTATGATTTCGATGATATGATTGAAGAGGCGGTGCGGGTGCTGCGGGAGGACAACGGTTTTCGGGCGACGATGCAGGAGCGCTATCAGTTTATTATGTTGGATGAGTTTCAGGATACGAACCCATCGCAGTTTGCGATTATCAAGGCTTTGACGGATTATGAGCAGCCGCAGGTGATGGCGGTGGGGGACGATGACCAGGCGATTTATGAGTTTCAGGGGGCGCTTTCGACTAACATGACGGATTTTCAAAACCACTACGGGGCGGAAGTGATGGCACTGACGGAAAATTACCGAAGCACGCAAGAGATTTTGGACTTTTCGCGGGAAATAATTCGGCAGGCACCGGATAGATTTGCGGATAAGGAATTGACAGCGCATAAACCCGATCCGGCGGTATCGGAAATTCGCCGCTACGAGTTTTTGACGAGCGATATGGAATATGCTTTTGTGGCGGAGAAAATTGCGGAGTTGGTGAAGGCGGGGGTGCGACAAAGTGAGATTGCGGTGATTTCGTATAAAACCAAGTATTTTATGCCGCTGTTGCCGTATCTAAAGGCGCAGCCCGGAATAAATATTGCCTATGAGCGGCGAGATAATCTGCTGGAAGATGAACAGGTGCACCAGATCTTGACGATGGCAGAGCTGGTGTGGGATTTGGCGCATGAAAAGAGCGGGAATAGCTCGGTAGTGGAGGTGCTGTCCTATCCGTTTTGGGGCTTGCCGATACTGGAAGTGGTGCGGCTAGTGGGGCAAGCGCGACAGGAAAAGCGAGCGGTGTTTGACTATGTGAGCGCGTCTGAAAATCCCGCAATAACAGAGGTGGCACGATTTATCGCCGGGCTCGTGGCGAAATCTTTTGATGAACCGCTGGAAATTTGGCTGGATTATTTGATTGGGGCGGCAGAGCTGGACGGATACCGCTCACCGTTTTTGAAATACTGGGCTAGCCAGGGGGAGTATACCGAGTTTCGTTTGTATGAAAAAATCGCGGCTCTAAGGGGAAAACTGCGGGCGCATTTTGGCGAGAAAAAGCTGCGGCTAGATGATTTGATGGAGATGGTGGCGGATTACACTGAGGCGGAGATGCCGCTCAATATGGTCAGTCCGTATCGGGATAGCGATGAGGCGGTGCAGATTTTGTCAGCGCACAAGGCGAAGGGGCTGGAGTTTAAGTATGTGTTTATCATTTCGGTGGATCATCGGGCGTGGGGAGCTGGTAAGGGAAATAATAATCTGCTGGTTTTGCCACAGAACTTGGCCCAGATTCGTCATACAGGGATGACGGATGGTGAACGACTGAGGGTGCTATATGTAGCGCTGACTCGAGCGGAGCAAGGATTATATATTACTAATTCTCTGCGGGATTTTGATGGTAAGTCGCCAGAGCGGCTAGAGTACTTGGAAGAATACGAAGAGGGGGATGAGGTGAGGTCGAGATTTTTGCCATGCGGAAGGGTGGAGACAGAGTATGAACTGTCGACGCCGGAGAAGGTGGCAGGGAATTTGCGAAATTGGTTGAGCCCGTATGCGAATTTGACGCCAGAAATGCACGCGCTCTATCAGGAGCGGGTGGCAAATTGGCGGATGAGTGCGTCGGCCTTGACGTCGTTTATAGACATAGCCTATACGGGGCCGCAAGAGTTTTTCAAAAACTATGTGCTGAGGGCGCCGGGAGAGCCGGAGACGGAGGCTTTGGCGCTGGGGAATTTGATGCATGCTACCTTTGAAGCGGTGACAAATCAGGGGTTGTCGGACGAGGCGGCGGCGAAGTTTTTCCTAGACGAGTTGGAGAAAAAAGATTTGCCGGCGGATATTTTGCGAGTGATCCGAGAGAAGGGGCCAGCAGATCTAGCCGTGGCCTTGAGGCAATTTGGGGATATTTTGCGACAGGGTAAAGCTGAGGTGAATTTTGCGCCAGAAAAGCTAAGTGTGGCCGGGGTGCCGGTAACTGGTAAAATTGACCACATTATAGTAGACGAGGCGGCGAAAAAGATAGTGGTTTATGATTTTAAGACTGGGAATTACTATAAAAATCAGTGGAAATCACACGCGACGCTATATAAATATATGTTGCAGTTGGGATTTTATAAGTTGCTTTTAAATAATTCGCCGAATTACGCTAAATACAAGATAGAGAAGGCCTGCATTTTGTTTGTGGTGCCAGACAAGGATGGCGAGGTGCATGTGCGGGAGTATGAGTTTAACGAGGAAGACGAAAAGGAGCTGATAGAGCTGATGCAGGCGGTATATAAAATGGTGACGACGCTGAAGTTTATTGATGATCCGGAAGTGTTTGTCTCGGCCGATGACAAGAAGGGACTAAAGGAAATCAAGGAATTTATCGAGCTTTTGCTTGCAAAAGGCTAGGTTTGTTTATATAATATCGGGGATACTGGTTGGGAGTGTAGCAACTTCAAAGGGGGTGAGATGAGTGGCGCACGAGACTTGTCCGCACTGCGGATACGTGGCGTATGGCGATAGTTCGGAAATTGGCAAAAAGTTGGCTCAGCATATTGAGCGTGAGCACAACCAAGGTTACCGAGCTTCGTCTAGCTGGGGCAAATGCAGGTACTGCGATGGTCGCGGTAAAGATGTCTGGGGCATACCCTGTACATATTGCAACGGCAGTGGCATTGCCTAGCTCATCAAAAAGGCGGGGCTTCTTAAAAGCCTCGCCGAATTTTGTGTCTTAAAAATTAGCGCTTCTTTTCCTTGACTTCGTTGCGACCGAGGTTTTTCTTGGTCTCGACAAAAAGGACGTGTTTGCGGAGCACCGGGTCGTATTTCTTGAGGCTGAGTTTGTCTGGGGTGTTCATGGTGTTTTTCTTGGTATAGTAAGCGCGCACGCCAGACTCTTCGGACACTAAGCCGACCAGTTTTCTTTTAGTATTATTCTTCTTTGCCATAACTGATGACTATTTTATCATATATTTTATTTAGAATCAAGTCTAAATTCGATATCCCGGAGGACATTCATAAAATACATGAAAGCTTCGTAGGGGGAGGCGTAGGCGGAGAAATAGGCGTGGACGTCGCCGTCGTTCCAGTATTTGGTGCACATGAAATAGGGGTGGTCAGAGGTAGTGAGATGGCGCCAGTCGGAGATGAGCTGGAGGTCTTTGGTGGCGAGGATTTGGTCGCGGAGGGCATAGAGGTCGTGCATGGCGGAAGTTTGCATGGCATTGGAGCTACAGGCGGAGAGGTCGCGTTCGGTAGCGGCCCAGGTGACAGTCTCGGGCATGGAAATTTCGTCGACAGGGGGCTCGAAATCGCAAGCTTCGGAGACGGTGACGAATTTGTTTTCGTATTCAGC
>JAZRAP010000036.1:0-7754 GCA_045634665.1 Candidatus Nanosyncoccus sp. | reverse complement strand
GAGGGTTTTTGGTAATTTGGCGGCTAGTTGTTTTTTGATAATATATTGATGGAAAAATTGGCGGGTTTCGCAGTCGGCAATAAGCCGGTGGTTTTTTAGTTTTTGTTTGGCGATTTTGTTGCCGAGGGAGTGAAAAGTGCGGATTTCGACATTGGTTTGTTTGACGCGATCTTTCAACTCGGCGACGACTTTGTTGGTGAAAGCGATAACGAGAATTTGGTCGGGTGGGATTTGGAGGTAATCAGTGAGATAGTTCAGCTTGGCGAGGAGGCTGGCGGTTTTGCCAGAGCCGGCAGGGGCGAGAATGAGTTCGGCGTCTTCTGTCGCGACTACGGCCGCGATTTGCTGAGGGTCTAAATCGTTGCCCTCGATTTGATATTTTTTGGCTTGTTCTCTTTTGATGAACTCTTGGTTAAGTTTATCGCGGTTTTCTAGTAGGTCGTAGAGTTTTTGAAATTTTTTAGCGGTTTTAAAATTGAGACTGAGGAAAGATTTTAGTTTTTGGCGTTTGAGGGTTTGGGGGTCAGGGAGAGATTTGGCGTATTTAGTTTTGAAATCGGCGAGATCAGAATGAGAGACATATTGCTCTAAGTAGAGTTTTGCGAGTTCGTTTAAGAGGTCATTTTCCATAGTGCGTGCATTATAACATAAAATATGATATAATTAAACCCAGTACTTCGATGTGCACCGGTAGCTCAGTGGATTAGAGCATCTGTCTTCGGAACAGAGGGTCGTAGGTTCGAATCCTATCCGGTGTACCATTTTTTAGGATTGGCGTAAACGCGAGAGAAAAGGAGAAGGCGCCATGCACATTTTAGGAAAAATCAGGGTAGATAGAACTGGAAGGTTGACACTAACAAAGATTTTTAGAGAAATGCCAGAGGAGATAGTGCCGTCGTTTGACGCGAGGTCGAAAAAGTTGTTTTTTCGCGAAGCGACGGAAAAGGATGGGCCGGGAATGGCTAGAAAGGTTGATAGCAAAAATCGGGTCAGTCTGCCGAGAGAATTCTTGGATGACTTAGGCCAAGAATATTATATCTGCACAGAAAGTGCAGACGAACATTTTGTTCTGCCGGTTAAGTTCTTATTTATAGGCTAGTAGCCGACAATCTAAAAGCGCCGAGTTTGTCTCGGCGCTAGGTTTTTCTGGAATAAAAAAATGGTGGTACTGGGTGGGATTGAACCACCGACCTCGGGCTTATGAGTCCCACGCTCTAACCAGCTGAGCTACAGTACCACGTTTTAGTCATTATAGCATATTTTATGCTATAATGAAAGGTATGAAGATGAGAAGCGGTTTTACTGTTTTAGAAATTGTGATTGTGGGGGTGTTTGCGGGGTTGCTGCTGATTTTGTTTTTTGTGCAAAAAGCGAATATTGATGCGATGGAAAGAGACGAAGACAGGAAAATCGCAATAAACGCGATGTATTATGCTCTGGAGGAGAGCTATTATAAAGACCACGGGTATTATCCGGAAATGATTTCAGAAGAAAATATCAAGGTGATTGACCCGGCACTATGGACGGATCCGATGGGTAATAATTTGGGGGAGCCGGGGAGTTCGTATTCGTATCAGCCGGCAAATTGCGAAAATGGCAAATGTAAGGAATACATCTTGAAAGCGGACCTCGAAAAAGAGGATGCGTATATTAAATATAACAGAAACTAATCTTTGGTTTCCTTTTTCTTGCCCCTCTTTTTGGCGTTAGTGATGAGTTTGGAGACAGCTTTTAAATCTTCCGAGGAGATATCGGAATATTTGAAAGTATAAGTAGTCTCGTCACCGACAGTAGCGAGGCGGAGGGTGCCGTAGTGGAAGAAAGTTTGCAAGACACCATTTTGATGGAAACTGGCATCTTCGACAGAAGATAGGTCAATCATATTGACAGAATTAGAAACGGGTGAAGTCATAATCATCTGAATAACATGTTTGTTGGTGATGAAAAGCTTGTTGCCGTGATAAATCATGATGGCGACAATACCGATCAGGACGGCGGCGGCAAGAAGAGAGAAAAGAATGATATACATGAAATTAACCCCCATCTCATCAAGCATAGATTGGCCAAGAAGAGCAAGAAGAAAAGCGAGTAAAATAATGATGATAGACACGGTAAGGGCGCCTAAGATTATAAAAAGACAGACGCGAGCGCGTTTAAAAGCAAATTCGATATATTCGTCATCTTCGAGGTGAAGATAGGGGAAATCTTTTCTGCTGCGCTCATGGCGGATTTGAGTTAAAGACTCGTCCATATTATGATCCTTTTTATTATTATAACTTATTTTGGGAGTTTTGTAAATGTTTCCTTCCCTTTTCGGTGACGATGCGGCCCTTGGGGGTGCGAGCTAACAGGCCTAGCTGGAGAAGATAGGGTTCATAAAAATCTTCAATGGTGGTGGCTTCGTCGCCGGTCAAAGCAGCGATAGTAGTGAGACCTACGGGGCGGTCGCCGTAGTTTTCGTGCATAAGTTTTAGCATGTTGCGGTCGGCGGGGTCGAGACCGAGGTGGTCGATCTCCATGAGTTCTAGGGCCTTGATGGCGGTGGGTTGGTCGATAATGCCGTCGCCGTTGACGTCGGCGTAGTCGCGGACGCGCTTGAATAGCCTGTTGGCGATGCGGGGGGTGAGCCTAGATCTGGTGGCGAGGAGCGTGGTGGCTTCGGGGTGGATTTCGGTGTTGAGGATTTTGGAAGTACGAGTGATGATTTGTTCGATTTCGGGCTCTTTGTAATATTCTAGGCGATGGATGATGCCGAAGCGGTCTCTTAATGGGCCGGCGAGGGAGCCGGTGCGAGTGGTGGCACCGATGACGGTGAATTTCGGTAAGTCCAGGCGGACCGAGCGAGCGGCGGGGCCTTTGCCGATGACGATGTCGAGTTTGTAATCTTCCATGGCGGAATAAAGGACTTCTTCCACGGCGCGGCGGAGGCGGTGGATTTCGTCGATGAAGAGGACGTCGCCGTCTTTGAGATTGGTAAGGATGCTGGCGAGGTCGCCGGCGCGCTCAATAGCAGGGCCACTCGTCACTCGCAAGTTGGTGCCAAGTTCGTGGGCAATGACGCCAGCCATGGTGGTTTTACCCAGCCCTGGGGGACCATATAATAAGACGTGGTCTAACGTGCTGCCGTCGCTGCGTTTTTTGACGGCGTCGATAGCAAGTTTAAGATTGTTTTTGAGGTGTTGTTGGCCGATGTATTCTTTGAACGTGGTAGGTCTTAAGGAAATCTCGATTTTTTCCTCTTCCCTATCATCTTCCGCCATGGTGGGCTCGACTAACCTCTCAATTGCCATATCTTATATTATAGCATAGGTGACGTTGACAAAAAAGTTGAATAAATATATAATTATAAGCATGAAGAGCAGTAGCTCTAGGGACTACTGCTCAAAGGGTTGTTGAAGAGTTAGCTGAGGCTAGCTCTTCTTATTTTTCTTCGGTTCATCGCTTTGCGAATTACGATTGATGATAGTGCTTTTTAGGCATGAGTGTTTTGACCTCTGGGGATTTTTTGTTATTGGTTATGTCTATTCTGATGAAAAACTCACCATACAAATAAAAAGTATGTTATAATTAGGGTGCTACATTTCAATTATTCGTCGAAGCAGTTTTTCGTATGAAGCTGCCAAACCGTATAAACGGCACCGTGAGGTATCGAGACGGTTTGGCCTGCTTTGGCGAAATAGTTGAGATGTAGCACCTCGCGGTGTCGTTTTTATGTGTACGCCTTTTGTAAAAACGACGCCGCCCGAAAGAAAAGGCAAACATAAGTGAGGTAATCATGAAGGCAAAAACTATATTATCTATCATTATATTAACCGGGATATTAACGGGTATTGTTTTAGGTAATAATACCTCCGCCCTGGAATACCAAACCAAAGCCGGCGTAAACTTCACCCTCCTCCCTTCCATCAGCGTATCTCTATCTTCTCCTGATCTCATCATAGACGATCTATTACCAAATACCAGTAGCGATAGTAATGAGATAATAGTTAATGTAGAAAGCAATAATGTTAGTGGCTATGTACTAAATAGTAGTGTAGGTAGTAGTACTATAACTGGCTCTAATAATACTAGCTATAATAATCGTAATCTCACTAATACATCATCTAATAGTTATATATTCACTAGTCTAGACTATGGTAGTTCTATACCGGACATGTCTAGTGAGAGTGTAGATCCTAATACCTGGGGCTATAGTTATTCAGACCAAACAGTAGAAACACCTACTTGGTCAGCTTATTCAGGCTTACCATTATATAGTGATACTACTAACATAGCTACATTAAAATCATCTGACACTACATCATTAGAAACAGGAGATAGTATTAAATTCAAAATAGCAGCTAAAGCCTCTATCACTCAAGGTTCAGGAGAATACACTAACATTATCAACTTCATAGCTGTAGGTAATCCTACTCCTACCTCCTTCTATGATGCCTTTACTAATGCTGCTTCACAACCAGGCAGCACTATATCCCAACTCAATGGCTACTATAAGATGCAGGATATGACGGCTGATATATGTAGTGCAGTAGATAATAGTACTACTGATCCTCAAACTACTACACTAATAGACATAAGAGACAATAAGACCTATACTATAGCTAAACTAGCCAATGCTTGTTGGATGACCCAAAACCTAGCTATAGAACCAGGAACACATATGACAGCAAGCGATACCAACATCACATCAGCTCAATACTTAGAGGGCAAAGACTACTATGCCTTGCCTGGGGAGGGGTATGATTTGAGGATAGACGGTGCAGGTGGGGGAAATTGTTTTGGCACATATAGCTCTAGCACTGCTACCTATTCTGGAGAAGGGTGGGCTAGTGCTTGCAGTCATGTTGCAGACGCTACTGATTTAGCTGCCTCTAGCAGTTTGGGCTACACCAAGGAACGACTTGGTGCTTGGTATAACTATGCTGCGGCCACGGCTGGAACGATCAACACGAAAGGCGCTAATACGACTGCGGCGACTTATGACATTTGTCCAGGTAAGTGGCATTTACCAACATATAGTACAAAATCTCCAGCAGGTTCTATTAACAGCATAATCGAACAAGTAAACGCTTTCAACCCTTTGTATAGCGGCAATTATCACAATCATTCGCATAACGATGTTGGCACGATTGGATATTGGTGGTCTGCTGATGCAGAGGGTGCGTCCCTTCGACGCTATTTGGTGTATCGTGATAGCGATGGCAGCCTGTATCCTTACGGATCGTTCTACCGTTATCTCGGAAATTCTGTGCGGTGCGTTTATCTTAACAACTAGCTTTTCATGCTTTGGAAGAGTTGGATGAGGGTTTTGATGCGGTGGGAGGTGAGGATATCGTCGCGGTGGGCGAGCATGATTTCGGACATTTGTTTGATGCGTTTTGGATGAGCTAGCAAGTTATTGAGGGCGGCGGCCATGTCGGCGGGGGTTTCGGATTTGCTCATGATATAACTGCCGGCGGGAACGATTTCTCGCATGTCTGGATCGCAGAAAAACACCGGCACTCCGCAGGCCTCAGCTTCGATTAAGGTCATGCCGAAAGTGTCGTAATTATATGAGGCCATGACGTCCAGATGTGAGTTTAAGATTGCTTTTTGCACTACGCTGAATTTGACGTCGCCGTAGAATTTGATTGGTAATTTGTGTCGTTTGGTGTAACGTTTAGCTTTGCCGAGATCGGTGCCACCGCCATAAACGTCCATTTGCCATTTGCCGTCCACCATGGTCAAAGCTTTTAAAAATGGCATGATGCGTTTTTCGCCTTGGACGCGGGAATGCCAAATCATTCGTAAGGTTTCTCCGAGTGCCAATTCTTTAACTTGTACTTTTCTTAAAAACTTTTCGTCTGGATATCCGTTAGGCACTACTTTGATGAGTTTGGAGACGCCGTATTTTCTCAACTTTTTCTTAAAATGTGCGGAGGGCGTAATTACTAAATCTGCGTAGTTCGCGTGATTGACCATGAGAGTCCACATTTTGGCTTTGGCTATTGTATTTGCTAAGTAATTGTCCCGCGAAATTTTTATCGTGTGTGGGATATACCAGGAATGAAACCAGTTTAAAAGTGTCGCTACTATCGTGCGGAAGCCATACGGAATGACGGTAGATACCCCCATGTCTTCGCGTCCGTGCATCATTTGGACCGAAGGTATTTTTAATTTTCGCGCTAAGCGTAGACCCGCAATAGAACAACCGCTTTCGTAATGGATGTAAAAAATATCAAAATCTTTGATTTCCGGGTGATTTTTTAAGAGCCAGTTTTCAATGATTTTGGGCCGACGCGATACGGGCGTGAGGCCTTTAAAAAATAGGCGGCAGCTTGGTACCACAAAAATATTTTGTGTCGCTAGTTTTTTTAATTCTGTCTCAGATCGCCGAAACCCGGTGCTAAAAATATAAACTGTGTGGCCTAATTTTTCTAGCTCGGCTTTTTGTGAATTGATTACCTGGATAATCCCGCCGGTTAAATCTAAATAACAGTCTGAGAAAATGGCAATTTTCATATTATAATTTTAGCATATTTCATTGTGATATAATGGGGGTATGAGATATTTGGCGGACATTTTGACTGGGAGCCGTTTTGTACTGGCGTTGGTGCTGCTGGTACTGGCGTTCGTGGGGAGCCCGGCGGAAAATGCGTTTATTATTTTTCTAGTGGCGGAGCTGACGGACACTTTTGACGGGACGTGCGCGCGGAAGTGGCCGTTTCCGAAAAATAAAGTGCCAAAATACCGGAAATACGCGGCGCAATTTGATATGGTTTCGGATGCGTTGCTAGCGGCGGCGCAGGTATTGTTCTGTACTTTGCAGGTCAATTGGATTGCGGGGCTAGTGGTGATTATATATTATACAGTGGTTTGCGGAACATTGGAGATAGTGTTGTATGGCAAATTGTTTGGACATCCGGATAATTGCACCAAAAATTCTTTGACGCGACGGAACTTTCCGCTGGCAAAAAAGATCGTTTTGGCGAGACGATATTTATACACGATTTGTCTGGGGGTGGTGAATGCATTTATTTTGTTTGCGACGAGCTGGCCAGAGCCGGTGAAATACGGGCTGTTTGTGTTTGGGTGTTCGATCTTTGTGTTTATTTGGTTTTTCCTGCGGCAACGGCGAAAAAATGTGTCGCGAGATGCAGTGGAAATTGAGAAGAAACTAGCTAAGAAAAAATAGCTGTCAATGTGGCGTCTGTAAAATTATTGGGGTTGAAAAGATTAAGGACGGTAATTTTGGCGGCGAGTTTGCCATTCCAAAAGTTGAGGGGGGCATAGCCAGATTTTTCTAGGGGGGCGGCTTTTACTTCCCCGTCTTTGGCAATAAGGATTTGTTCGTTGTGTAGAGTAATGATTTTGCAAGGATAGCTCAAAGTAAATTTGTGGAGAGCGTCGGCGACCTGGACGAGCGATTGGCTGAGGAGGAGCATTTTGGGATAATAAACGGCGCGGAAAAGTTTTTGCAGCCCGGGCATAGAGGCGAAGAAAATGATCTGAGGGTTTTGCAGAATTGGTTCGGGATGATAGTCGGCGATGACGTCTACGGCATCGCGGGTGACGAGAGTGGGGCAGCCGGGAGTATCTAAACAATAATGAATTGCCTCGGCGGTAATGGAATTTTTGGAAAGGTCGCCGAGAAGGAGATTATAATCGGTGGCTGCCATGATAGCGTCTAGGTCGTTTTTATCACCAAAGGAACCAGATTCGGTGGAGCCAATATAGATAACTTTGGGCAAATCTGGGAGTTTGGTCTTGAGACT
>JAZRAP010000035.1:0-4010 GCA_045634665.1 Candidatus Nanosyncoccus sp. | reverse complement strand
ACGATCCGACTTAATCGGCACTTTCTCTCCCTTTTCCGCCCCATAAGTCTCCACCAAAATCTGCCGAATCAGCCTCACTACCTCTGCAATTTCATCAGGGGTAGCCAACTTTGTCGCCCGCGTCGACGAAATCGCCCACACCGGCTCATAGGCTACTATCACCTTCTCAATATCATCCTCCGCAATGTCCATTAGCCCCGACACCAACTGATCTTGAATCACATCCGCTGTCTCGCCAAATGCTCGTTCGCTCTCTGTTTCCCCGATACACAAAATCGGCGAAATCCGGTTTCGCACCGCCGCTGCCACCTTTTTTGCAATCATCTTGTCATCTTCCCTAAAAATATACCGCCGCTCCGAATGCCCAATAATCGCATAATCCGCCACCCCTCTCAGCTGATTAAACGAAGTCTCCCCTGTAAACGCCCCATAATCACGGTAAAACGCATTCTGCGCGCACAGCTTCATTTTATGCCTATCTACCTGCAAAGACAACGGCTGCAGCGCAATCGTCGAAGGCGCCACCACCACTTCTACGTCCCTGTAATTTGACATTTTTCTCAGTAATTTATGCAAATAAATCCAAGCCTCCCCCACCGTAAAATTTAGCTTCCAGTTGCCCACGATATATGTTTTCATAAAACAATTATAACACGCCCAAAATCCCACGCAAGGCAAAAGCCGTATCTTCGTGGCTGCGCACCGTAATCGTATCAATCCCCATCGCCACCACCGGGTAATCATTCCCACCCGGCTGCGTCATATCGCCAAAATAGAGAATATCTTCTTTCTTCACGTTCAATTCCTCCAAAAGATGCGTCATGCCAAATTCCTTGTTCATCCCTGGCGTAATCGCATTTATAGAGGTCGTACCCCCGATCTCGTAATCAAACTCCGGCGCCAACTCCTTACAACGCTTCACAATCTGTTCTCGCTTTTTGCAGTCCGGATCCCAAGCGTATTTCGCCTCCGTCCCTGCCTTCTGCCCCAAAGCCGAAAAAGTCACCTGCGAAAGCCGATTCTCAATAATCTCATCCCCCTCCATGAGCTTATCCTCTTCCCAAAAGCCTAGTTCTCGCGCTGATTTTTCAATCGTCTCTGAAATCTTTGCTACTTGCTCCTCTGTTAGCGGATAGTTATAAACCTGCACCCAGTCGTTTTTCTCGGTATCAAATTTATAATATTGCGTCCCTTGGGCCACAAACAGGTGCAGATGGCTTAGTTGGGCCGGAGTAGGGTTCGGCAGCCGATCCACAATTTGGATCAAAAATTGGTCAAATTTTTGCCCCGAAATCGGACAAATCTCAAAATAATCCAAACAATTTACCAAAAGCTCTCCAATTTCATCCGTAATCGGCGTCTTGGCTACGTTTAGTGTTTGGTCTATATCGAATGCTAAAACTTTTTTCATAATAACTCCATTATAACATGTTAAAATAGAGATATGAATATCTTAGTAGTGGGCAACGTCACCAAAGACGTTTACTTAAATCTCGATTCTCGCACCGAAAACTTCGAAACCGACAAATCCGGCACCAAATGGCTCGATTTTAGCTTCGACGCCTCCGAGCATCGCTTTTTTCACCGTGAATCCAGCCTCGGTGGCGCCGCTGTTTCTCTTGAGGTCCTCCAAAAATTCGGTATCGATGCCGCCATCTCTGGTTCCACTCTGAGTTTCAAAGACGACAATCCTACCGCTGATACCGCCACTCACCGCTACATCCTTGTCTCTGATGGCGATGTTTCCTATCTCTCCCCCACTAATTTCACCAAAACTACTTTCACTCCCCCCAGTCAACCTGCTGATTACCTCTATCTAGATCGTTCCGCTACTCTTACCGCCAAAACTGCCGAGGCCATCCAAAATTACCTCAAAAACTCCCCTAATACCAAACTAATCATCTATCTTCGCGAGCCCGGCAATCACTACCTTAACTCCCTCCTAAAAAAAGCTGACCTAATTTTTGCGGAAATTTCAAACGCGCCCGCTTTAGATACCATCGACCCCAATAAAATCATCCATATCTCTGACCAAACTCTCTCTTATGCCAACGTCTCCGAGACTATCTCCGTAAACCGCATCAACGTCGCCACTCACCTCTCTACTTACTCTATTGCCGCCGCCACCATCCTCGCCAGTTTCGTCCTCGGTCAATCTGTCGAAACCAGCCTCCAGCTCGCCCGCCTCAATATCGAAAAATCCCGCCTCAATTCCACTCTTTCTCTCGCCCAACTTCAAGAGCTCGCCACCTCTTTTACCGCCAAAAACAGCCTTGAGCTCATCGCCAAAAATCTAGTCTTATACCCTAAAGGCATCCTCGCTGCCGACGAATCTGGCGGCAGTATCCACAAAAAATTTGGGCAGCTAGACATCCCTGACACTTACCAAAACCGCCGCAATTATCGCAACCTCTTTTTCACCACCAAAGATCTCGAAAAATACGTCAACGGCGTCATCCTTTTTGATGAAACCGCTCGCCAGCTCGCTGACAATGGTCAAAATTTTGTCGACTATCTCACCAGTAAGCGCATCATTCCTGGTATCAAAGTCGACCAAGGTCTCGCCCCTATCGAAGCTGCCGACCCCAAAACTCCAGATTACACCGAAACTTACACCAAAGGCCTCGTCGGCCTCGACACTCGCCTCGCTGAATACTACCAAATGGGTCTGCGTTTTGCCAAATGGCGCGCCGCTTTCGAAATCCATCTCGACGACCACGGCAATCCTCTCACCCCCACCGACTACGCCATCACCGAAAACTGCACCCGCCTCGCCGAATATGCCGAAAAATGCCAAGCCGCCGGTCTCGTCCCCATCGTCGAGCCCGAAGTCGTCTACGACGGCTTCTACGACATTCACCAGTCTGCTGAAGCTACCGCCAAAATCCTCGATTGCCTCTTTGCCAAACTAAAAGAACGCCATATCAACCTCCGCGGTTGTCTCTTAAAATGCAACATGGTTCTCGCTGGCAAGCAACAAGAGCACCAATCCACCCCAGAAGAAGTCGCCAAAGCCACCGCCAAAGTCTTAAAAAACCACGTCCCCAAAGAACTCGCCGGAGTAGTCTTCCTCTCTGGTGGACAAACCGTCGAGCAAGCCACCGCCAATCTCGCCGCCATCATCAAAAACGGCCCCTTCCCCTGGCCAGTCACTTTCAGCTTCGCCCGCGCCCTTCAAGATCCCGCCCTCTACGCCTGGGCCGGCTACAACCAAAACGCCGAAAAAGCCCGCCAAGCTTTTCTTGACAGGCTTATCGCGAATACTAAAGCTTTGCAGTAGTTTTTATTTCTCTTCCTGCGCTTCCTCAGATTTTTCTTCAGTAGCCTCCGCATTTTCTTCTGTCGCAGCCTCTTCGTCAGCTTCAGCCTCGGCCTCCGCCTCTCGCTTTTCCGCTTCTGCCGCCGGGTCATAAAGCGACGCCACTACCTGCTCCATATCTAGTTCTTTATCTGCTAACTCCACCCCCGCCGGCAACTTTACATCAGCCAGCACAATCTTATCCTCTACACTAGCCAAGCCCGACGCATCCACGGTCAGCTCCTTTGGCAAGTCCGCCGGCTTCGCCTTTACCGCCACTTCCGTCATCGCCTGCGTCATCGCAAAATGATAGGTCTTTGATGCCTCTGATGCTTCAAAATCTACCACCACAATCGGCGTCGTCGCCACCACCGCCTCTTTCGCCGAAATTGCTTGAAATTCTACGTTTAAAATCCTCCGGCTCACCGCATCTAACTGCACATCCTTCACGATTGCCGTCTGTTTCTTACCAGCAATGTCCAAATCAATTGGCGAATGATAGCCAGCTTTTTCCAAAACTTTCTCCGTCGCCACATATTCGCTAGCCGCCAAAACCGGCTCTTTCCCACCATAAACCACCGACGGGATCATCCCCGCCTCTCTCAAACTTTTCAATTTTTTGCCAGTCAACTCACGCTTTTCCAGCGTCAACTTATATTCAGCCATAAATAATTCCTTTCTACTTCTCTTAATTATATCATATTTTTTTAAC
>JAZRAP010000034.1:0-4479 GCA_045634665.1 Candidatus Nanosyncoccus sp. | reverse complement strand
TAAAACCTACATGGCGACGGTTTACAGCTACGCGGCCTGTCGCGATGGCAACTACATCGGAGTAGCAGTCGTACCATGCGAAACTCGGAGCGATTTGGGAGCTCTACCGGGCGATCTGGACGAAAAGATGGACCCAGAAGTGCAACCCTTAAAGGACGCATTGAGGAATTTTACCCTCAAAAATGATCCCAAATTCAAGAAAGCACTAAGTGACTTCCGTAAATACGGAGCTGGTAGCAAGGCTAAATCCAAAAATGGCAAAGGGGAGTCCGATAACAGCAACGTGGAGCCGGGCGGAGGTTCAATCAGGGCTAGACTGGAAAGCAAGGTAGACAATATTTGGGGAAACTGGTTTATTAGCCTCCGGATTGAGCATGCGAGGGGACGCGATTTTTCGAACCAAATAGCGATCTACGACGAGTTCCAAGACCAAAACACCAAACAAGCCGACACGCTGATTAAGCGTATCGGTGCAGACGGCAAAATCATCTTGACCGGTGACGTTAGGCAAATCCATGCGCCATATCTGGATAAGGATAATAACGGCCTGGTTTACGCTTCGAGATTGCTCTACGACAACCGTAGGGTGATGCAGGTGCATTTCACCGAAGACGAAGTGGTGCGCCATCCGCTAGTTAAGGATATCGCACGTCGTCAGGGTGCCGCACAAACGAAGTTTAGCAGGGCGTAACGGTCTAGATATTTCCTCCTTAAGCCCCTACCTCGCGGTGGGGGCTTTTTCATGGTATAATTATAGATATGAAACTAATGGTAGGTCTGGGAAATCCAGAGGCGAAGTATAACTTTACGCGGCATAATACAGGGTTTTTGACGCTGGATTTTTATTTCAAGATGCATGGGCTAGAGTGGGGAGCAAAACCACGACTAGGGGCAATTTTTGGCCGTTCCGGGGAAACGATTTTTATCAAGCCGCAGGATTTTTATAATTTGAGTGGGCGGGCAGTGCGGGAATATATGTGGTATTATAAGATCGATATCTCTGATATTTTGGTAATTTGCGATGATTTTAACCTGGAATTTGGCAAAATACGGTATCGTTCTTCAGGTTCTGCGGGCGGGAATAACGGGCTGAAATCGATCATTGCGGAGCTGGGGACTTCTGATTTTGCGAGGCTGAGAATGGGGACAGGGAATGATGAGCTAAGAAGGCAAATGGGGGACGTGGTTTTTGTATTGTCGAAATTTACCCCGGAGGAGAAGGCGGCTTTGCCAGAAATTTTGCGGACTTTAACAGCGAAGGTTGACGAGGTAATCGGAGAGTAGTTTTTCGGATATGGTTGATTTTTTGGTGTTTTTGTGATATAATTAGGAGAGATTGGGGCGAATTCCTGGTCGTTCTTTGTATTATTGGTTATTTGAAAAATAGGTTTCTAGAGAAAGGACAGAAGATGTGGAAGCCTGTGATCCCCGCAGAGCTAATTGCGGCGATAGACGACAAGGAGATCTACGACGCGTTTGGAAGCTACCTGCATCTGCCGAAGTTCCCGGCCTACGTGGAAGGGTCGTTTTATTACCCTGACGAATGCGTGGTGGCGCTCAAAGAAGTGCCCTTGGGACTGATCGCTGATGCGCTTTGGTGTGCAATGGAGGACGGGCACGAGCGCTGGCTGGACAAGAGTGCGGTAAGAGCACTCATGTATACGGAAGAATGCGCAAACTGTCTGAACGTTTTTGCAAAAGATTTCGCAATGGTAGGCGCCGAGTTTTACAATATCCAAGCGAAACGAGCACAGCGCATGTTTCTCCCCTTGGGGATTTCGTTCTACCAGAGTCTGAACACGACGGGATTTGAACACATTATGACGCAACTGGAAGACCACGATTTTTCCCAAACCCCGTTGATGAACAGCATCTTTGCGGTCAATCGCCGAGCATTCGCCGAAAATGCTAAAATCGCCGGAAAGGGTGATTTGTTTAGGTATCTGCTGGCGAGGTATGGTGGGATCGAGGACGAGAACTATTTGTTCCGTCAGGCGGGGCAGATTATCCGCGCCAACGGCGGTCTTGCACCGGTCGAGTGGTAAGGAAGGAGGATAACCAATTTGGCTTAGGGCTGCGTGAGTTTTACGCGGCCCTTTTCCATGGCGTTTTTGCGTGACTTTAGACCAGGCTCCAGTTATTGAGGCCGAGGGGGCGGAGGCGAGATTTGATTTCGAGGAGGGTGATGGTTTGGTTAAAAACTTCGGGCGGAAGATGAGTTTCCCTCATGATATCTTCGCCGGAGCGGAGGCCGCCGGCGATGGCTTGGAGGATTAAAGTCTCCGCATCGGTGTCACCGAATAGTTTTTGTTGACGGAGTTTCTTTTGTTTTTTGATGTAGTCTTCGGGGAAGAGCTCCTGGAGGACGTCATCTGGGGAAGTATAGGGACAAGCGCCCTGTTTGATAAGTTTATTGCAGCCTTGAGAATAGGGATTGGTAATGTTGCCGGGGACAGCAAAGACGGTTTTACCCTGGTTAAGGGCGTGGGCGGCAGTATTGAGAGAGCCGGACTTTTCGGCGGCTTCTACGACTACTACGATGTCAGAGAGGCCAGAGATGAGGCGATTGCGGTGGAGAAAGGACGCTTTGTATTCGATCTGGCGTCGGCCATGCTCGTTGAGATATTCGCCCGGAGCGAGCGGATTTTCCTCTGGATCGGCGTTTTTTGGAGGGTATTCGGAGATAATCGCACCGCCTTTTTCAATAATTTCAGCAGCTAATCCGGTATGGTTATAGGGGTGGATGCAATCTATGGGGTTGCCGAGGACGGCAATAGTGATGCCGCCAGCGGCGAGGCAACCCCGGTGGCCAATGCTATCTATGCCGTAAGCGAGGCCAGAGACGACGATGACACCTTTCTGGGCCAGTTTGTAGGCTAGGTCGTAGGCGATTTCTTCGCCATAACGGGTATTGTGGCGGCTGCCGACAATGGCGACGGTCTTGGGGCGGACGGATCTACCGTTTTTGGACACATTTTTGGGCATTTTTCCACGAAAATACAATGTTTTAGGCGTAAGCGCAATAGCGTTTAACACCTCTGTAAAATCGTGCTCTAGGGGTGAAATTTGATTGATTTTTGTAAAAATAAGTGAAAAAAGTGTTGACATATTTTTTCTCCTGTGCTATAATTAGTTCAGTTGGGGCACAAAAAAGTGCTCCACACCGCACCTAAATAAGTTATAATTTCAGCTATACTACTCCTAGTATAGCAGAAATTGCGAGCTTTTGAAACCCTTTCGGGCTTAGAATTTCTTCATGGTTCTTAAGTTTATAAGTATTACCTCCACTTAGAAAGGGAGCATTTCAAAGGCTTAGCAATCCCTCTAACCGGCGGGCCCCAATTTGTGTGAGGTGGGTTACGCTTCCGGGGTTCACCCGGTATAGATGTGAAGTGTTAGAGGGCCAAAATAGCCTCATTCTTTAGGTGATGCCCACCCTTACCTAAAAGTGAGGCTTTTTTGTGACTTAAACTTTTCTTGAAAGAAAAGTTTAGCAAAAGAACTTAGCTCTATTTTTGAAACGAAAGTGAATTCCGTTTCAAAAATTGATTATTATGTTATTATATATAATATGGCGAAGAATTTGGTGATTGTGGAGAGCCCGGCAAAGGCGAAGACGATCGAGAAGTATCTCGGGGATGATTTTAAGGTCTTGGCGTCGGTAGGGCATATTCGGAAAGATACAAAGGTCGACAAAAAGACTTTTGACGTAACCTATGAGGTGGATCCGGGACATGCAAAAATTATCAGCGAGTTAAAGCGCGAGGCGAAGGCTGCCGATAAAATTTGGCTGGCGACGGATGAAGACCGCGAGGGAGAGTCAATTTCTTGGCATTTGTGCGAAGTTTTGAAACTGCCGAAGGATACTGCGCGGATTACTTTTCATGAAATCACCAAACCAGCGCTGGAGGCGGCGATAAAATCCCCGCGGACCGTGGATATGGATATGGTGTCGTCGCAACAGGCGCGGCAGACGCTAGATATGTTGGTGGGGTATGATTTGTCGGATATGGTGCGGCGCAAGGTGCCGGGGGCAATTAGCGCGGGACGGGTGCAGTCGCCGGCTTTGCGCTTGATTGTAGAGCGCGAGAAAAAGATCGAGCAGTTTGAAAGCGAGTTTGATTTTAAAGTTTCAGGGAAATTCTTTAAAGACGGGGAGTTTGTCGCGAACTTGGAAAAAAATGTGGAAAATGAAGAGTTGGTGCGGAAGTTGCTCGCAGAGTTGGCTGGGGCAAAATTTGCAGTGGTGGATGTCGAGGAAAAAGAGGGCGCAAAAACGGCGCCAGTGCCGTTTACAACGGCGGCGCTGCAGATTGAGGCGAACAGTAAGTTGGGCTTTTCGTCTCGGACGACGATGAGCGCGGCGCAGGGGCTATACCAGGCGGGGCTGATTACCTATCATAGAACGGATTCTTTGAATTTGAGCTCGCAAGCAGTAGGGGCGATCGCGGGGTATATTGAGTCTGAGTTTGGGCCGAA
>JAZRAP010000033.1:0-8899 GCA_045634665.1 Candidatus Nanosyncoccus sp. | reverse complement strand
AAACTTGGAAAAAAATGTGGAAAATGAAGAATTAGTGCGAAAATTGCTCGCAGAGTTGGCTGGGGCAAAATTTGCGGTGGTGGATGTGGAGGAGAAAGAGGGCGCAAAAACGGCGCCGGTGCCATTTACGACGGCGGCTTTGCAGATTGAGGCAAACAGTAAACTGGGCTTTTCGTCTCGGACAACTATGAGCGCGGCGCAGGGGTTATATCAGGCGGGGCTGATTACCTACCATAGAACGGATTCTTTGAATTTGAGCTCGCAGGCAGTGGGAGCGATTGCGGGATATATTGAGTCTGAGTTTGGGCCGAAATATCTGAAAGTACGAAAGTTTAAGACTAAGGATGCGTCGGCGCAAGAGGCGCACGAAGCAATCCGCCCGACCAATGTTTCTTTGACTTCGGCCGGGAAAAATAATTATGAAAAACGGCTGTATCAGTTGATTTGGGCGCGAACAGTGGCGACGCAGATGGCCAATGCCAAAGTGGCTAAAACTGCTATTAGATTATCACACGACTTTGTCGCTAAAGGCGAAGTGGTGGTGTTTGACGGGTTTTTGAAAGTTTATGGCAAGAGTAAAGATTTGGAGCTGCCGAAAGTAGCGAAGGGTGACGAGGTGGCTTGCCTTGAAATCACGGCGCGACAAAATTTTGCCAAACCGCCGGCGAGATATACCGAGGGGTCTTTGGTGAAAAAGTTGGAGGAGCTGGGGATCGGGCGACCGTCTACCTATGCGTCGATCATGACGGCAATCCAGGCGCGAGGATACGTGGTGAAGGGGGAAAGCGAAGGCGAGGAGCGGAAAGTGTTGGAACTGAAGCTCACCGATGGCAAAGTTACGGAAACTACGGTTAGGGAGAAATTTGGGGCGAACAAAGGCAAATTGATGCCAACGCCAATCGGGGAATTGGTGGCGGGATTTTTGATAGATAATTTTAAGAGCATCGTGGATTACAAATTTACAGCGAATATTGAGAAGGACTTGGATTTAGTGGCGGATGCCAAATTGGAGCGGGTAAAGATGCTGCGGGACTTCTATGGGCCATTCCGCGATACGGTGCTAGTGGCAAACGGGGTGGAGAGGTATAATAATGCGCGGCTCTTGGGGCATCACCCAGAGACGGGCAAGCCGATTTACGCGAAAGTGGGGAAAAATGGCGGTTTCATCCAACTGGGCGACAATGAAAAAGAATCTGGCGAAAAACCACGATTTGCGCCTTTACCAAAGCGTAAATCGGTAAAAACGGTGACTTTGGAACAGGCTCTTTCGCAACTAGAACTGCCGGCTTTGCCGCGAGAACTAGGCAAGGCGCCGGATGGGGCTTTGCTAGTGGCGGCCAATGGGCCGTTTGGGCCGTATCTTAAAGGTGGAAAGTATAATATTCCGATGAAAGATTTGGACCCCTATACGGTTTCGCTAGAAGAGGCGCTGCCTTTGTATCAGGCGAAAATTGACTCGATTATTGCGGATTGGGGGGAAATTATGATCATTAACGGGGCGTATGGGCCGTATGTGAAGGGGCCGGGACGGCGCAATAACGTAAAAATCCCGAAAGAAACTGATCCTAAGACCGTAACTGAGGCGCAGGCGCGCGAGATGCTAGAGAATAAGCCGAAAACTACCAGGCGTGGCGCCAGGGGTGGGCGGAAGAAGACTTCCGGCAAAAAATAGCCTCTGTCGAGGATATTTTTTGTTTTATTACGAAAAACTTATGTTTTTATAACTTTTTTTTAGAATTGTAAAAAATGTGCTACAATAGTAGTAGGAAATGGATAATTTCATAGTTGACACATAGGCTAACTTATGATATTATAGTATAAATTGTTAATACCAACTGGGGTGGAAAAAGAAAGGGACTGATGGACCAAAACGCGGAAATTCTCAAAAATGCAACCAATGGCAGTTTGAAAATCATTGAACAAGAGCGTGAAAGGGAGATTATTTCGCGTCGGTTTGGATTGAAGGGGAGCAAGGAGACTCTTGAGCAGATTGGCGAGATGTTGTCCATTACGCGAGAACGGGTGCGACAGCTAGAAAAAGCGATTTTGATTCGTTTGCAGATTGCCGCAGAAGAAGGACAGATCCCGGAACTAGCTCCGGCAGAGAAGCTCCTAGTGCGAAATTTGACTGAAATGGGGCGGGTGGCAAAGCTAAGCGATTTGGCTGACAAGGTCTATGGGAAAGAAGCGACTGCGTCTGAAAAGGCCGGAATTTATTTTATCGCTACCTTTGCTAAGGCCCTGACGATTGTAGAAGAAAACGACAGATATAATGTAGCGGTAGGGATTGCTGAATATGGCGATAGCAAGAAAATCCGCGAACGTGTGGACGAAATCGTGAAGGTGATACGCGAGAATAAAAAGCCGATGACCCTGGATGAGCTTGACAATAAATTAGATTATGAACACCCTGACCATATAAAGGCTGTGGCGTCAATTTCGAAATTGCTGGCGACGCTAAACGGGGTATGGGGGCTAGCAAAGTGGCCGTCGGTAAACCCGAAGAATATCCGGGACAAGATTTTTGTGATTTTGGAGACCAAGAAAGAACCGATGCATTTTTCGGAAATTGCGCGAGAGATTCGGGAGTCTAATTTTAAGCGAAAGAATGTGACGGTGCAGGCAATTCATAATGAGTTGATTAAGGACCCGCGTTTCATTTTGATCGGGCGGGGAATTTATGCGCTTTCTAGCTGGGGGTATAAGAAAGGGACTATTTCGGAGATAATTAAATCAATTTTGGAAAAGGCCGACCGCCCGATGACCAGGGAAGAAATCGTTAAACACGTCTTGCATGTGCGCAAAGTGAAAGAGACAACGATTTTGTTGAACCTGCAGAATAAAAAGTTGTTTAAGAAGGTCGATCGGAATTCTTACACTTTAGCATAAATGTGTTAAAATGAATATATGGACGCTATCATACACTTTATTTTAATGCCGATATTCTGGATTCCGGTGGTGGGGGTTTTGGCGTTTTTGACTTATCGGAACTATAAGAAGTTGAACCGTATTAAGGTGTTAAATGTGGATTCGGTTTTGTTGATGCTGGAAATTCCGCGAGAGAACGATAAAAAGGAGCTCGCGGCGGAGCAGCTGTTTGCTAGTTTGCATGGGATTTTAAGAGATAAGCAGGAACTAAAAAACAGTGGTGGGGTGCAAGAACATCTGTCGTTTGAAATCGTCTCGACGGCGGGGCAGATTCGGTTTTATGTGTGGGTGCCAAAAATTTTGCAGAGTTTTGTAGAGGGGCAGATTTATTCACAGTACCCGACGGTGCAAATTTACAAGATGAACGAGGACTACGTAGATAAACGGGGGCAATATCCGGTGAAATATATGACGGAGCTGGGGCTAGTGGACAATGAGGCACTGCCGATCAAGACGTTTGATACGTTTGAAGTGGACCCGCTAGCGGGCATCACGGGGACTTTGGCGAAGTTAAATCCGGATAATTCAGAGGAGATGTGGATTCAGATATTAGCTAGGCCGATCCCGGATGATTGGCACAAAACTACTACGGATAGGTGGGTGCAACGCGTTAAATCAGGGAAGAAGCCGCTGCTTAGCGGGGCGATAGATTGGAAATGGGTGATAGAGGCTCTAGCGGCGCTGTTTCGGCCGCCGGCAGGAGGTACGGGATCTGATGTAAAGGTAGAACTGTCCGAGCGGGCAAAAACCCAGATTGCAAAGGCAGAAGAAAAAGCCACAAAGTTGGGCTATGAGGTGAAAATCCGTTTGGCATATCTAGGGAAGGACCAAACAGATGCTAAACTGAATATGCAAGCCTTGGTGGGGACGTTTAAGCAGTATAATTCAACGAACTTGAACGGGTTTCGGCAAATTGGGGGGACGTTTAATGCGGCGGATTTGGATGCGTATAAGATGCGTCAATTTACTGATCGCGGGTTTATTTTGAATATTTCGGAGTTAGCTTCGGTTTATCATCTGCCACATACTTCGGTGGAAACGCCGAATATCGTCTGGGCGACCTCTAAAACGGCCGAGCCACCGGCGAAATTACCGGTGTTGACAGGGGTGGAGTCTAATGATAAGGAAATTTCGGCCTTTGGGTTGACGAATTTCCGGGGGATAAATCATCAGTTTGGATTATTACGGCGCGATAGGTCGCGACATGTGTATATTATCGGACAAACAGGAGCAGGGAAGAGTGGGCTTTTGGAACTGTTGGCGCTATCTGATGTGTTTCATAACCAAGGATACGCAATTGTTGACCCGCACGGGGATTTTGCGATTGATAATTTGAGGTTTGTGCCCGAGAGCAGAATTAAGGACGTAGTGTATTTTAACCCGGCAGATACGGCATTTCCAGTAGCGTTTAACCCTCTGGAGGTGACTGACCCGGCAAAAAAGCCGAACATTTGTTCGGAAGTAATTGGGGTGTTGAAGCGGATGTTCGGAGATTCCTGGGGCCCAAGGCTGGAGCATATTTTACGGTATACTTTATTGGCTTTATTGGATCGCCCAGAGACGACTTTATTAGATATTTCGCGACTGCTCACTGACAAGGATTTCCGCAAAGAGACTTTGGATTACTGTAAAGACGTGACGGTGCTGCAGTTCTGGAAGCATGAGTTTGGCCAGTGGAATGAAAAACAGGTAAATGAGTCGATTGCGCCGGTGTTGAATAAAGTAGGGGCGTTTACGGCGAACCCGATCATCCGAAATATCATCGGGCAGCCAAAGTCTTCGTTTGACATTCGGAAGATTATGGATGAAGGGAAGATTTTGGTAGTGAATTTGTCTAAGGGGCTGATCGGGGAGGATAATGCGGCGATTTTGGGGGCGTTCATTGTAACAAAGGTGCAGCTAGCGGCGATGAGCCGGTCTGACATATCAAATGTGGCAGATAGACGACCGTTTTACCTCTATGTGGATGAGTTTCAAAACTTTGCGACCGATTCGTTTGCGGTGATTTTATCAGAGGCGCGGAAATATGGGCTGAATTTGACCGTAGCAAACCAGTATGTGGCCCAGATGACAGATAGCGTACGAGACGCGGTGTTCGGTAACGTGGGGACGACGATCTCGTTCCGAGTTTCGCCTGACGATGCGCCGGTGTTAGTAAAGCAGTTTGAGCCGACTTTTGACGAATCAGATATTATCCAGCTAAACAACCGGCATTTTGTGATTTCTATGATTATCAAGGGTGAAAAGGTGCCAGCATTCTCGGCTACTACTCTGTCCATCCCTAATACACCTTCGGACAATTTCGACGCAATTGTGGCACACTCTCGTGAATATTACGCGCGACCACGGATGGAAGTGGAGGCAGAAATCCGAGAGACAATTGAGCAATCTGAGAGGTATAAGAGGGAATTAGCGGATTCTGGGAGACAAGAGGAACCGAAAATGGTGATAAATAATATTCGTAAGCAGAAGCTGAGCCCGAATATGGCTGAGGGGCGTGAGAGCCTGGGGTTGAAGGATCTAGCAAAGCTGGTGGCCGAAAATCAAAGTAAAGTCGAGGTGAAGCCTGCAAAAAAGGCTGTTCAAGGGCAGCAGAATGCCGTTCAGAAGGTTCAGAAAGCTTCTAAGCAAGCTGCTGCTAGTGAGTCGAAGAGCAGCCGTAAAAAGAGCAAGAAGCGGGGAAAGAAGGGAAAGGCAGCAGCGGTGGCCGCTCCTGTAACTTCCCCTGTTGCTACTCCTGTTGTTAACGCTAACTCTGCTCCTTCTACCCCTTCTTCCCCTGTTCGTCCAGAGGTAGAATATCAAGAAAAATCAACAGCTACAATCAAGCCGACGCATCATTCCCTCCCCTTATCTACCCCTGTTGAAAGAACTGATCACCATGCCGAGAAGGATAATTCTATGGATGGGTTTTTGGCGATAAAACATTAAAAGGTCCAAATAAATGAAGAAGCCGGCGAACGTGGGGAATTAAAAAAAAGTGGGGGCTGGATTTTGAAAAAGGTGGATTTTGGGCGACATTGACGATCGACTTTTCTATATAGGTTTAATGTCGCACAATATAGATTTTAGGACATTACGCTTATGGTTTTTGGACGATTAAGTTATCGTCTTTCAAGTATACGTCCACAATTCCTAGCTGCTAATAACTAAAAATAAGTATTTCGAAGCCGGACTTAGCAGTTGATAATCTTTACAATATCCGGCAGGCGTTCGCGCCTTATGCCTCGACGGCTCGCCCCTATGAACCTACACATTGGCACACTAGCGAAACCCTAATAGCTCCCACACGAGTACTCGAGGGCGCTCACGTGCTGGGATATCGTAAAGATCACAACGGGCCAAATCTAAAAAATGCTTCGAAATACTTATTTTTAGCTATCGATATCCGTTACCCCTGTTAGGCTTGGTTTTTGGGGTTTGGTGCGGCTGGATTTTTTGGATTTGACTTTTTCCCCGGTTTATTTCCCTACTTCTGCTCTTTCCCTGTTATTTTTGCGTGGTTTGGTGTCGTGCCCTACTTTTTAAGAGGTTTTTTCCGAACAAAAACCGAACTGAAAGGAGAGTAAACTACCCCGAACAAATCCCGAACGCTTCCCTACTTCCAGAAGGCTTTGCCGGCGATGCGGACATCTATATACTGGAAATCGTTGATTCCCTGGCCGGCGAGGTAGCGGAGCATGCGGTCGGCATCCTCGACGGTGACGGCAGTGCCGCGGTCAATAGTAGTTTTGATGAAACCTGGGTGACCTTCGAGATAGAAATCTACTTCACGGATGGCACCAGACGGCACCACGGCTTTGACAGGCTTATAGCCAAGATCGCGGAAATCTTGTTCGGCTTGACCGATATAAGACCGCATAGGGTTAGTGATTTTACTACCGGCGGAGGCGTCTTCGTCGATGATTTCAATAGTGGGTTCGGTAGAAACTGGTTCTTCGGTTGGAGGGGCAATTGGCTCTGGTTCACCGTTGCCAACGAAGAAAAAACAAAGAAAAATCAGTACGCCAGCCAGGGCGGCGAAGCCTAAAACGGTAAAGATAATGCGGCGGGCTTGGCGCTTTTTGTCTTGCTTGCGGGCGGCGTTGCGTTCGTTCCTGGTTTCGAGTTTTTCGCGCTTTTCGCCAATGGTGCGACCCATTTTGAAAGAAGATTGTCTATTTTGGCGTTTGCGGACTAATTCTGGACGGGCTCCGTCTTCTTCTCCCACCTCAGGCCTCCTCTAAAATTATTTCAGCGAGGCGGCGAGCAGCGTCAGCACGAGCTTCCTGATGCAGGCGGTTGGCCATGTTGGCACGAAGGCGAGGAGATTTGATGAGATGGCGGATTTCGTCTAATAGTTTTGTCGGATCGGCAACCATGGCCATGTCGCTGACGACAGCAACGGCGTTGAGATCCTTCAAGCGTTCGGCGTTTTTTTGTTGGTGGCCACCGGGCAAACGCTCAAACGGGACAAGGATGGTGGCTTTTTTAAGGGCGGCCATTTCGGCGATAGTGGTAGCGCCAGCGCGCGAGACTACGACATCGGCGGCGCCCATGAGTTCGTTCATGGTGGTGTTGAACTCCCACATGCGAAAGTTTGATTCGAGAGAGGCTTTTTCCCAGTTTTCGTATTTTTTGAGACCGATCATGTCCTCGTAATGCTTGCGGCCGGCAACGAGACCAACAGACGTGAATTTAAGAAGCTCGGGCAAAATGGCACGGGTGGCTTCGTTGAGATTTTCGGAACCTTGAGAGCCGCCAGTGATGACCACGAGAGGCTGATTAGGGTTAAAGGAGAAGGCGCGTTTGAAGGAATTTTGCTGAGTGGGAGAAACGGCTTTGAATTCAGAACTGACCGGAATGCCGGTCCAAATATAATTAGGGTGAGATTTTTGAATGTCTTCAGGGATAGGCATGCCGAAAGCGACTTTTTTGGCTTTTTTCATGAGGATGAGGTTGGCAAGGCCAGCGACGACATCGGACTCATGAATAATATAAGGGATTTTGAAAAGACGAGCAATCAGGCCCACGGGCAAGCAAACGTAGCCGCCTTTCAAAAAAATGATATTTGGGCGGTTCCGTTTAGGTAAAAGACGGCAAAAACTGGTGATAAGCCCAGCTAGGAAGCCGAAAAAGCCAACAATATTGCCAAAGATCAGCTCCCTCAGGGTGAGGCCAAAGTGGACGAAATAATCCTTGAAATGCCAGTTGGCATAACGGTGGAATTTGCCGGCCGGGAGTTTGCGGACGCGGATGTAAGTGGATTTTTTGCGGCGAGCTTCTTCGCCCCAGGCTACACCGATTTCGGTGGTGAGCTTGGTGACGTTTTTGTGATATTTGGGGTCGGTCCAAAACTCAACCTCGGCACGAGGTTTTTCTTTGATGATTTCACGAACTACGGCGACGGCTGGCGTGATGTGACCCCCGCTGCCCCCGCCGACTACTAATATTTTCATTTTTGGTATTTACCTCTCTACTAGTATAACACGAAAGTTGCAAAACGAGACCCAAAGCGAAGGCAATGAAGATCATGCTGGTGCCGCCATAAGAGAGAAGTGGTAAAGTGATACCGGTGACGGGAACAAGTGAGGTCATGGCCATGATGTTGACTACGACCTGGGCGAGCGTCCAGGAAAAAATGCCAATGACGAGCAGGCGCTCTTCGTTTTCGGGAGTGTATTCGGCGACTTTGAGCACGCGCATGAGAAGAACGGCAAAAACCGCGATAACGAGGAAAAGCCCGACAAAACCAAAAGTTTCACCCATGACAGCAAAGACAGAGTCGTTGATAGACTCAGGGAGGTAACCGGTGGCCTGGACGGAATTGCCGATACCGACGCCGAATAGACCGCCGACGCCGATGGCGAGCATGGCGTTGTCTACGTGGTAAGTGGAGTCGGTACTTTCCCCGCCGGTCAAAGTGGTGAGCCAGGCATCTACCCGTTCCATACGGTGGCCAGAAAAAGCAACTGCGCCAACGGCCCCCACA
>JAZRAP010000032.1:0-1979 GCA_045634665.1 Candidatus Nanosyncoccus sp. | reverse complement strand
GTATCCTGATACTCATCAATCAAAATATGCTGAAACCTCTGCTGCCATTTTTTTCGCACTTCCGAATGTTTCTGGAATAGTTCCAACTCTTTCAAAAGTAAGTCATCAAAATCCAGCGCCCCCGCCTTGGCCTTTTCCTTTTCATATTCCGCAAAAATCTTTGCAATTTTTTGCTGATTTGGATAGTAAGCACTCGCCGCATAATCATCCGGCCCCTTACCCTGATTTTTCTCACCCGAAATAATCGCCTGAATTGATTTTGGTTTCAAATTTTTATTATCAGACATCCTGAGATTTTTGATAATCCGCCGGATCAAAGAAATCTGGTCGTCCGTATCATAAATCACAAAATTCCGATCCAACCCCGCCGCATCCGCCTCCTGCCTAAGTATCCTCACACTAGTCCCATGAAACGTCCCCATGAAAGGCATAAAACTTCTTGGCGGCTCTTCATTTACTTCAGAATATAAAATCTTAAATAAACGATTTCGCATTTCTTTCGCCGCTTTATTGGTAAACGTCACAGCCAAAATATGCACCGGCTGCACTCCGTGAGCAATCAAATTCGCAATCCTATGCGTCAAAGTCTTAGTTTTACCACTTCCCGCCCCCGCGAGTATCAGCAGCGGCCCCTCCAAACACTCCACCGCCTCAGTTTGCGCCGAATTCAGTCCCTCCAAAATTTTATCCATAGAAATATTATATCACTAGATCCCGGTCAATGGCACAATGTCTGCACCTAGATGTCGTAGTCTCGCCGCAAAATCCTGATACCCCCGGTTGATCGGATAGACATTACGCAAGATCGACTTCCCCGGCGCCGCCAACATCCCTATCAACACTACCACTGCCGGCCGAAGCGCCTGCGGCGCCACCAGTTCCGCCGGTCGCCAATTTGTCGGCCCTTCAATATACACCCGGTGCGCGTCCAGCAGTTCCACCTTCACATTCAAATTCGCCAGTTCCGTCGAATACACTGCCCGATTTTCAAACACCCAGTCATGAATCAGCGTCCGCCCTTTACTAACAGCCGCAATTACCGAGAAAAACGGCAAATTATCAATATTTAGTCCCGGGAATGGCATCGGGTGAATTTTGTCCACCGGCGCCACCAAATCAGATTTTTTAATCGTCAAATCCACCAGCCGCGTCCGCCCATTCGCCGAAGCATATTCTGGCGAAAGCTCAAACTTTGCATTCATGCTCTTCAGAACTTCGAGCTCAATCTCCAAAAATTCAATCGGCGCCCGGAGCAACGTGATTTCCGAATGCGTCACCAGCGCCGCCGCGATAAAACTCATCGCCTCAATCGGGTCTTCCGAAATATTATAATCCACGTCCAAATTAAACCGCGGCCTCCCCCGCACTTTCAAAGTGGTTGTCCCAATCCCCGCAATCTTCACTCCCATCTTTTCCAAAAAGAAACAAACGTCCTGCACCATATAATTCGGCGAAGCCCCCACGATCGTCGTCTCCCCTGGCGTCATCGCCGCCGCCATCAACACATTTTCCGTCACCGTATCACCCCGCTCCGTCAGCACAATATAACGCTCCCCTTCTTTTAGTACCTTTTGATTCACTTCTACTTCATAAAAACCCGGATTTTTCTCCGCATCCACTTTCAAACCAAAACTTTCTAGCGCCTTGAGATGCGGCTCCACCGTCCGCGTCCCCAGCGAACATCCCCCCGCATAGGGAATCTGAAATTTCTTGTATCGATGCAATAGAGGCCCCAGGAACATAATAATCGACCGCGTCCGCCGCGCCGCTTCCACGTCCATCTCATCCAACTTCAATTCGCGTGGTGATATAATTTCTAAGTCGCGACGGCGGTTTGTCCAGCGACATTTCACCCCAATCGACTCCAAAACTTCAATAATCCGAAAAACTTCCTCAATCCGCGCAATCCGATGTAGCACTGTCTTTCCGGTATTCAAAAGTGACGCACAAAGTAGCGCCACCGCCGCATTTTTTGACGT
>JAZRAP010000031.1:0-2675 GCA_045634665.1 Candidatus Nanosyncoccus sp. | reverse complement strand
ATCCCTCGTCGTCCCCACAATCTCAAACTGATTATGCCCCGGCATGCGCAAAATCTGTGTATGCCCCCCAGATACTACCAGCGCTAGCAACGGAAATGACGGGACATCACCACTTAGCCAATTCGCATACACATGCGACTTCAGATGATGCACGGCATACAGAGGCTTGTCATGCAAAATCGCTAGCGTCCGCGCCGTCAACGTCCCAACTAGCAGGGAGCCTAAGAGTCCCGGCGCATGCGTCACCGCAATCGCATCAATCTCATCCCACGTGCACGAAGCATCAGAAAGCGCTTTCGAAACCACCGGCATCATCACCTCAAGATGCGACCTCGCCGCCACCTCTGGAATTACTCCCCCATACTCCGCAAAAATATCAATCTGCGAAACCACCACGTTCGACAGAATCTCCCGCCCATCTCTCACTACGGCCGCCGCCGTCTCATCGCAACTCGTCTCAATCCCCAAAATCAACATACTAGCATTATATCATAAAATGCATATTTATTCATGATGATAGGGCTTATTCAGGGAGATTTCTTGGGCCCGGTATATCTGCTCCGCCACCATCACCCGAAACAACTGATGCGGAAACACCAACCGCGAAAAACTCCACACCATATCCGCCCGCTCCCGTACCAAATCAGAAAATCCATACGCCCCACCAATCAAAATTACCACTTCTCGCGACGCCAAAAACGCCCCAGACAAACAGAGAGAAAATTCATCTGATGATATATTTTTCCCACGCTCATCGCAGCAAATCACGAATTCGCGCCCCGTAAACGGCCAATCCGCCAAATACGCCGCCAGCTTCTCCTCCGCCATAAACTGCCAAGAAACCTCAAATGATTTTCTCAGCCGCTTCTCGTATTCAGCAATCAGAGAAGCAAACTCTCCCGTATTTTTCTTTCCCCCAGCAATAATTCTAATCATATCAATATTTTACCAAATTTTTTGGGGCCACTCAAACAAGCGGCCCCATCTAAACAAACCAAAGCAAAACCTACTCTAGCATCCCCAATATTCCCAACATTGCTTTCATCGCGTAAATCGTGTCATACCACTCGCCCACCGTAACGGTGTCTATCCCCATCTGGACAATAGGATAGTCATTGCCTCCGGGCTGGGTCATATCTCCGAAATAGAGAATTTCGGACTTCGAAATCCCCAGCTCCGCAAGCAGCCGCTTCATCCCGAAGCTTTTGTCCATCCCGGGCAAAGTGATGTCGATCGAAGTATTTCCACCCAGTTTATACTCAAATTCCGGCGCCAGCTCTCTCATTCGCACAATCATCGCTTCTCGTTTGGAGCAGTCCGGGTCAAAAGCTCGCTTCACTTCTATATCAGCTCCGGTGTCTACCGCCGCAAAAGTCACCTGTGACCTCCGATTTTCCAGTATCACGTCGCCATTTTCCCGGTTTTCCTTTCGCCAATACCCCATTTCTTTCGCTACCTGCTTTACCGTTGCAAAAATTTTCTTTACCTCTTTCTCGCGCAGGTAAAAAGCATAAACCTTGTCCCAGCCTTTTTCCTCTGTAAACCGGTAGTATTGCGTCCCCTGCGCCGGCAGGCAGTGCATGTGCTTCAGTAGCTCCGCGTCCGGTATCGGTAGTTGCCCGATCACCTGAGCCAAAAATTGCTCAAAACTCCTTCCCGAAATCACACAAATCTCAAACTTTTTCATCAGCTCCATCAACAGCATCGCTACTTCCTTGGGAATTGGCACCTTGGACGGCCCCAGTGTGTGATCTATGTCAAACGCCAACATCGTTTTCTTGATTTCAATCGTTCTCTCCAATTTCCTCACCACCTTCTGCGTTTTTGGAGATTTTGCCTTGATTTTTAACGTACGCCCACATCAAACAATACTTTAATTATACCACTTTTCCCCCAAAAATCAACCTCACCTCATCGCTCCAATATGCTACAATAAAGATATGGAAATCACTAAATTAGAACACTCTGGGTTCGCCCTCACCAAAAATCACGAAACTATCCTCATCGACCCCGTCGAATTCACCGAAAAGCTCCCCACTCACCTCTTTAGCGAAGTCATCGCTATCATCATCACCCATAAACACGACGACCATTGCCAACCAGGGGTAATCAGCAACATTTTAGCCAGCAACCCCGCAGCTACGATTTTTACCACCCCGGATGCCTCTCCCCTTATCAGTGGCTCCATTGTCGTCCGTCCTGGCGAAACGCGTCAGATCGGCGGCTTTGAAGTCCAATTCTTTGGCCAGTCCCACGCCTCTATTATTGAAGGCCAAATCCCTTGCGACAATCTTGGCGTGGTCATAGATAATACCTTTGCCGACCCCGGTGACTCTTTCGACACTCCCCCTCTCGAACATCCCAAAGTCCTCTGTGTACCAGTCTCTGCCCCCTGGGCCAAAATTTCCGATGCCGCCAAATACGTTAAAGATGTCCACCCCGAGACGGTCATCCCCGTCCACGACGCCGTCCTCTCCAACCTCGGCAAAACTTACAACCTAAGCTGGCTCAAATACACCTGCGACCCTCTCGGCATCAAATTCACCCCTCTCACCCCCGCTTCCACCATCACCATCGAATAAATCTTCCCAGTCTAAACTTTTTATGTTAAAATCGAATCAAGGCAAGGAGATTTTTTATGGACAATGAATTAAATTCTAATTTTACCCCATCAA
>JAZRAP010000030.1:0-3287 GCA_045634665.1 Candidatus Nanosyncoccus sp. | reverse complement strand
TTGAGCCCATGGCTGTCAAAACAGCTTTTGATACGTAATTTTCGCTAGGGATGAGCTCGAGGCCCTCGGATTGGCGCTGCTTTTCGGCGTCGATTAGATTAAATACTGGATTTTGCATGGTTTTCTCCTTATTTTTTAGTGTATTTGGCGATGACGTAGGCTAGATCATCTTGAGACCCTTTCTTAATTATCTCGCGCGTGTAATTGGAAGAGTTGAAATCTGGAAAAAAAGTGTCGGCGTCGGGGGTAGCAGCGTCGATTTTTGTCAAATAAAGATGTTGGGCATAGGGGAGAAATTCGGCATAAATTGTGCCGCCGCCGATGACGAAAATCTCTTCATCAGAGGTGGCATGCTTGGCAATAAAAGCGGGGAGATCAGAGATGGAGAGGTCGGCACCCTCGACGGGGTGGCGAGAAACGACGATATTTTCGCGGCCAGGGAGTTTGCCAGGGAGAGAATCCCAGGTTTTGCGACCCATGACGATTTTGTGCCCCATCGTGGTGGTTTTGAAAAATCGCAGATCGTCTTTGATATGAAAAAGTAGCTTCCCTCTAGCTCCAAGTTCGCGGTTTTTTCCGATAGCGGCAATGAGACTAAACATGGTTACTCCGTGACCGGCATTTTGATGGTGCCGAGATGTTGGTAATTTTCCAATTTGATGTCCTTAAGGTCGCGAGAGTTGTCAAAGGTGTAAAAATCGGTGATTTCGGGGTTGAGCCAGAGAGTGGGGGAAGGCGGAAGCGTGCCATCTTTAACGGCGGTGTCGTAGCGAGCGATTTGCTCGCGAATACCGGGGATTTGGTTTTCGTAGATGTGGGCGTCGTTGGTGATAAAAGTAAACTGACCGACCTCGGAGCCGATGGTTCTAGCGATGAGGTGACAGAGGAGGGCGTATTGGACGATGTTATAGGGGAGCCCCAGGGGGACGTCGGTGGAGCGGGAGGTGACGAGGAGGTTGAGGCGGCCGTCGATCAAATTCCACTGGGAATTCCAGACACAAGAGGGGAGAGCGGCGGTGGCGAGCCACTCGTTTTGCCAGAGAGACAAGACCATACGGCGGTTGCCGGGGTTGGTTTTTAAGGTTTCGATGAGGTTGTCGATCAGATGGTACTGGCGGACAATCCAGCCATAGGCGGTACCGATGGTGTGGGCGAAATCTTCGGCGGGAAAACTGGGGTGATTTTTGGCAAAAAGTTGGTTAAAATTGCGGCCTTGGTAGGTGCCGTCTTTGGCGATTTCCCATTCATCCCAGATGTGGACGCCGCGCTCCTTTAGCCAGCGGACGTCGTTAGAGGCGGCTTGGTAAATCCAGAGAATTTCTAAAATAGCGGATTTCCAGCCGACTTTTTTAGAGGTCAAGATCGGAAATTCCCTTGACAAATCGAATTGAAGGATTTGGTGGGGCAATCTGATGGTGCGAGCCTCAGAGGTGCGCTGAGCGGTGTGATCGGGAATAGAGGCGGCAGAGACCGCGGAACGGGTGTCGGAGCCGGTGTAATTGGTGATTTTTTCGCCTTGGGACAAAATGCGCTTGCAAAGCGCGATGTATTGATCGTCAAACTGGCTCATAGACCTCCTTTTGTACAATTATAGCACAATGCCAAGCATAAAAAAGCCCCGAAGTGGGGGTTCGGGGCTTTAAGGGGTGGGGTCGCTATGAATAATATTCGTTTGAGTAGTCGGCTTCGCGCCAAGAGTACCAACGGCCGTGGACTTGCAGGGTAAACATGACGATAAGGGCGGTGAAAAAGCCAATTTCGTCGTATTTGACCAGGCGCCGGGCCTTGAAATAGTCGATCGACCACATCTCGCTGGCGAGATAGGAGTGATAGGCGATTTCAATGTCACAGAGGCGCATTTCGGCAATGTCGCGGACGGTGAGGTCGTCGGCGGTGATGTGTTTGGCCGGGAATTGGCCGAGGGCATCACAAGCCAAAACAGCGATGACGGCGGAAACTTTGTCGGCGAGATAGAGGAGCTTGCCGGTGGGCGAAGATTGCCCGTCCATTTCGGCGAGCAGGCAGCGGATGCGCTTTTCGCTTTCGAGCTCGCGACTAGGCGAGAGCCGGCTAAATTTGAGCTGATAAGCTGTGTCAGACTCGGATTTAGCGACTTCGTCGCGGGCGCCGTCGTCGGGTATGTCGCCGGTTTCGTTCTCTGGTAAATCGTGACGGCGCACGGCCTCCATGATTTCGCGATAGGTGTAGCCATCTTCGGTGAAACGGAGATGGGGGCCATAGCGATAGGCGAGTGCGCGATCGACGATGGCGGACATCAGATTGGTGTGACCACCGTCGGATTCCAGAGTAGTGCGAGCTTCTGGGTCAGTCAGGCCGTAGTTCCAGTTGTAGGAACGTAGGACTGTGCTGGCCTTGGTGTACTCGAGAATCTGCAGGGCGGTGCCCCATATCTCTTTGGCGTTGACGATATCCCAGTTTTCGGCGTGCAGTTTGGCTTCCTCGGTCATGATGTTGTTATATTGCCTAGCAATAGCTGGGCAGAAAGCTTGGAATTTTTGCATATTGATCACCCCTTGTAAAAGTGCGACCCCCCTCTGTTATTATAGCATATATTGACAAAATCGACAAAGTGTGCTATAATGTGGGTATAAATTGGTCATAGACATAGGAGTTGTGATGTATAAACACCTGTTTTTGTTAATATTTTCAGCAGTGATGGGGATCACCGTGATGCCGGATATGTTGGCATCAGCAGATAGTTTTGAACCTATGGGGGTGGATTTCCGGGCAGTGGAGACGGTGCCTTTGCCGGAACCGGAGCCAGAGGTGGCGACGACGGCTGCGCCGGTGGTTTATGAGGTGCCGGAGGTGCCAGCGTATGCGCCGCAACGGGTGAATTATACTGTGACGGCGTATAGTGGGGAGATTTTGGCGGACGGTTTGAGCTATTATGACATCTATAAGACCGGTAGTCTAGTGTATGGCCATAATTCGTGGAATTTGCTAGGGAATTTGAGTAGTTTAGGGGTGGGGAGTGAATTTACGATTACCGAAGGGGGTGCGGCACGAGCTTACCGGGTAGCAAATGTGGTGTTGTTTGAGAAAAATGACGGAAAATTGCAGCTGAACGGCCAGGGGAGCTTTATGAAAACGGTGGCGGGGGCGAAACTTTACGGAGAACAATACGACGTAGCGGTGATGACTTGTGCGGGGACGGCGCTAGGTAATGGTGACGCGACGCACCGATTGGTGGTGTTTACCAACGCGATTTAGAAGTTTTGCGATAATTTCCTGGGGGTTTTGTGATAAAATGGGGATATGAAAAA
>JAZRAP010000029.1:0-1804 GCA_045634665.1 Candidatus Nanosyncoccus sp. | reverse complement strand
GAGGGGGGAAGGGTGGGGTGGGGGGGGGGGGGAGGGGGGGGGGGGGGAAATCGGCAGTGGCAAAAGGGCAGGTATCTGGTAAAAAATTGGACTTCGTGAAATTGTCTTCAATTGTGCCGTCTGATGCGAAAGCGCGACTTTTGACAGAATTCGATGATTTAAATACAGTTTTGGGGGGAGGAATATTGCTGGGGTCGGTGATGCTGCTGGCGGGACAGCCGGGGATTGGGAAATCGACGATTTTGATGCAGATTTGTGCGGAAGTAGCAAAAAAACACAAAGTGTTGTATGTCTCGGGAGAAGAGTCGGCGGGGCAAGTGAAGTTAAGGGCTCTACGGCTCGGGGCAGAGAGTGACAATTTGAGTTTTGCGGCTTCGACGAGCGGGAATGATATTGCAAAAACGATTGAGTCGGGGGAGTTTGATCTAGTGATAGTGGATTCGATTCAGACGCTGGCGATGGACGAGATTTCGTCGGCGCCGGGGACGGTATCGCAGGTGACAAATTGTGGAAATTTGATGATTCGGGCGGCAAAGGCGACGGACACGGCAGTGGTGATAGTAGGGCACGTGACGAAGGAAGGAACTTTGGCGGGGCCGAAGGTTTTGGAACATTTAGTAGATGTGGTGCTAAATTTTGAGGGAGACAGGTATGGTGGGTTTAAGACGGTGAGAGCGGTGAAAAATCGGTTTGGTTCGACCAATGAGGTGGCGATTTTTGAGATGGCGGATTCGGGGCTAAAAGAGGTGGAAAACCCGTCGGCGGCACTGCTGGCGGAGCGGACAAATACGGATGGGTCAGTGATACTGGCGACGCTAAATGGAAATCGGCCGATTTTGGTGGAAATTCAGGCGCTTTGCAATAAGTCTAACTATGGCTATCCGAAGCGGACGGCGAGCGGGTTTGATATTAATCGGTTGAATTTGTTGATTGCGGTGTTGGAGCGAAGGACGAAGTTGAAATTATCCGACCAAGATATTTTTGTGAATGTGGTGGGAGGGATGAAATTGAATGATTCGGCGGCGGATCTTGCGGTGGCGATGGCGATAGCGTCAGCAGTGGCGGGGCGAAAGTTGGGGGAAGAATATGTAGTGTTTGGCGAAGTGGGACTGGGAGGCGAAATTCGCTCAGCGTTTCGGGCGGATCAGCGGATCGCGGAAGCGAAAAAGTTGGGTTTTAAGCATGCGATTGGGCCCTCCACGGTGAGGGATAAGTTTGTAATTCCGGCGAAGGATTTGCGTGAAACTTTAATCAAATACGTAAGATGAAAATATTAGGAATTGACCCGGGGATTGGAATTTGTGGGTTTGGTTTGATTGAAACGAGCTCTAGGGCGTCGGCGCAAGCATTGGATTATGGAGCGGTGACGACAGAAGTGGCGGCACCATTGCCGGCGCGACTTTTGGAATTATACGAATCCTTGCAGGAGGTTTTTGAACAGACTAAGCCGGAAGTGGTGGCGGTGGAAAAATTGTTTTTTTCAAAAAATATTACAACGGGGATTGCGGTGGCGGAGGCGCGAGGGATAATGCTGATGGCGGCGGAGCAGAAAGGTTTGCCGGTGTATGAATATACGCCAAATGAAATAAAAAAGTCTCTGACTGGTTATGGCGCGGCGACGAAAGCGCAGATTCAGGAGATGGTGCGGGTGCATCTGGGGCTGGAGAAAAAGCCAAAGCCGGATGATGCGGCGGATGCGCTGGCAGTAGCGATTACGTGCAGTTTTCTTTATCGGCAGGGGCAAAATGGGGAATACAAGTTTTCTAATTCAAGGAATAAGTGATAGAATAATAATATGATTGCG
>JAZRAP010000028.1:0-9640 GCA_045634665.1 Candidatus Nanosyncoccus sp. | reverse complement strand
AAAAAATAGCCCGCGCTTTGAGAGCGCGGGCGTGGACTTTAAAGTTTATCTTTGGCTAGAACTACTCTTCGGGCTCCTCGGAGTCACGCCAGCGAGCGACCCAATCCTTGGTGAGGTTCAAATAGGACGAGGGGTTCGGGTCCTGTTTTTCATACTCATCCAAGGGAAGGGGCACGCGAGCGTTGGCTCGAGAGAACGGACGCAGATCGTCCAGCTCTTCGCCTTTGATGTAACGCATGGCGGTTTGGGCGTCCAGATCCGTCATTACGTGATCTGGCAATTGCTCCCTGGTGGGGTTAGCGAGGCCGAGCTCCTGCCCCTGGTAGAGGCAGATGCCGGAGGCACCAGAGTTGAACATATACCAAATCTCATCTGCGGGGTCAATACCCCGAGAGGGGAAGCGCGGGGAATCATGAGATTCCAAGTCCAACATGAAGTGCGGCTCGGCGGCGGCCTCTTTGACGAGGTCAAAGAAATCGGCTTCAGGAATACGGCTGGCTTCGTCTTTGAGCGAAACGTCAAGGACGAAATCAACAGGGGTGTTCCTGGTGTAGTAGTCGACCAATCCGTCTGCCGGAGAGCCACAGATGCACTCCATCATCAGGAAGAGGTCTTTGCTGCCACCACCGAAGACCGCGTTGAGAACCCTGACGGCTTTGTCCCCGTAGAGCAGGCTTTCAAGCTCCAAAGTGTTGCTAGTGAAATCCTTGTTGATGCTCTGGGGGATGTCGAGACGGAAGCCGTCGACGAGATGGTCAAGCGTCCAGAAATCGACGATTTCGCGGAAACGTCCGGCCAGCTCTCGGTTGACGTCGCCGTCAGGCCCATCAGGGAACCAGTTGAGATCGGCCTGCTTCTCGTGGAAGAGATGCAGGTAATATTCGCCGTCCTGATCGTAATACTGCCAAGCTGGGCCACCGTTAAAGAGGTTGCGCCAGCCAGGACGGTCTGTCTCGCTCCAGCAATAATACTCAGGGTGGTAAATGAACCACTTGTGTTTGGTGGAGGTGTGGTTTAACACCAAGTCCATCAAGACGCCCATCCCGAGGTCGTGAGCCGTTTCGACGAAATGATCGAAATCGTAAAACCGACCATAACGCCGATCGATGTCCTTGTAATTGGCGACATCATAACCGCCATCGTGCAACGGTGACGGATAAATGGGGCTGAGCCAGACGTGGTCAACGTCGAGCTCGGCGATTTGATAGAGGAAGTCCTCCATCTCGGCCAGCCCTTGCCAGCTCCTCGGATACAACTGATAAACTAAAGTCTTTGCCATATGAGATCACCTCTTTCTTTGATAAATGGCAAATTTTGATTAAAGATCTAGGTTGTTTCATTATAGCATAATTGAGGTGAAAAGTCAATCTTGCCAACGACTTAGAGCCTCTGCAAGGGAAAACCCCGGCGCTGGGCCGGGGTGGGGCTAGGGAAGAGGAGCGTCTTCAACGACGACGAGACTGGGGCCGTTTTCCTCTGGGGAGGCGGCCGCAATGAGGATATCGAGGCGTTTACGGGCATTTTTGACACGTTTTTTAGCGATGTCTTCTTGCTCGAAAAGTGCTTCGAGGGCCTTTTTGTCTTGCTCGATTGCGTGAGGAACTCTGGCGTGATTGATGACGTCCTTTTGGGTTTTGGCAATTTCGTGTCGGATCCGATCGAGCATGGTTTCGGAGTAAAAGACATAGTCCTCGGCTTTTTTGAGAGCCAGAGCGTAGCTGCGCTTTTCGGCCTCTTCTGTTAAGAGGGTGACATCGATTTTGTCTTCCTTCCCAAGCTCTTCGATCCATTTGGCGATACGGTCTTGCTCGGCAGTCATCTTGGCGATTTTCTTTCTTTCACGTTTGAAGGCTTCGTCGCTCATATGGCTGATGGCCTGCCCGATTACCTCTTGGTAGTTTTTGTCCCGGCGATTGAAGGAGGCGCTAATCCTCGCCAGCAAGATGATGATGACGATTAGTGCAACAATAATTACCCCTGCAATGATCTGTTCCCACATGACAAATCCTTTCTCTAGAGCCCAAAATTTAAGGTACTCTTATAGTATAGCATAGATATGTGCTTATGTCAAATAACAGGGGTTAGATGATGTCCAGCTCTGCTTTGAGGCGAGAGATGAGAGCTTCTTTTTCTTTGATTTGATCTCGGGTTTCTTTGACGAGGTAAGCGGGGGCTTTGTCGACATAATTGGGGTTCATCATACGGGCGCTAAGAGCGTCTAGCTCGCGGCCAACAGAGAGGATTTTGGCAGTGAGGTCGTCGCGGTAGGCTTTGACGACCTGCTCGGGGACGTCGAGATAGAGTTCGTGATCGGCGAGGGCGAGGCGGAGACCCCTGGGGGCACCGTTTAGAGAGTTGATGGTAGGAACCCTGGTAAGTTGTTTGATCAAGAACTCGTTTTCCTGGACGAGGCTGTCGTTGTCATACATGAGGGCATATTTTTTGGCGTTATTGGTGCCTGGCAGGGCCGCCAAGGTGCTTCTGACCTCAACTACGATAGTTCTTATGTTTTCGAATTCTTCGGCTGAAATCGGGTCGTATTTGAGCTTCTCGGGCCATTTAGCGGTAGCAATGAAGCCGTCCGTCCAGGAAAGGTTTTGCCAGATGGCCTCGGTGACGAAGGGAGCGAAGGGGTGGAGGGCGATGAGTAGGGCTTCGAGGGTTTGCTTTAAGAGGTTTTGGTTTTGGAAGATTTTTTGGCTTTCTAAGAACCAGTCGGCGTATTTGTCCCAGATGGTCTGGTATAATGTCTCGACGGCTTCGGCGAAGCGGTAGTGCTTCATGTCGCTTTCGAGCTTCTTTAGACAATCGTTGATTTCGCGGCAGATCCAGTCTTCGCCCATGTTGAGCGTGGTGACATCTGAGGAATATTCCTCAGATGTATCGTCTACGATGGACTGGACGAGGCGGGAGATGTTCCAGAGTTTGTTCGCTAGATTGCGGCCGGCGATGACGCTATTCTCAGAGAAGGCTTGGTTCATGCCGGCGGAACGACCCCTTAAAATGCCGAGGCGGAAGGCGTCGGAGCCGTATTTGGTGACTAAATCCATAGGATTGATGACGTTGCCCTTGGACTTGGACATTTTTTTGCCGTGGGCATCGAGGACGAGGCCGTGGAGGTAGACTTCCTTGAACGGGACTTCACCGGTGACGTAGAGGCCCATCATGATCATGCGGGCGACCCAAGCGAAGAGGATGTCGGCGCCGGTCTCCATGACGTTTAATGGATAGTAGGGGTTGTAATTTTCTTCGGTCCAGTCGGTACAGACGATTGGCCAATGGCTAGACGAGAACCAGGTGTCAAAGGTATCTTCGTCGCGGACGTATTTGACGCCGGCTTTTTCGATTTCTTTGAGGTTGGTCCTTCTGTCGAAAATCCAGTCTGGCTCGTCTGTGGCCTCGGGGGTGATCTTTCTAAACATGGGGATGGCAATGCCCCAAGGGATTTGGCGAGAAATGTTCCAATCTTTGAGGTTTTCGAGGTAATTGATGATGACTTTTTGCTTGTTTGCGGGGTGGAACTTGATTTCGTTTTTGTTCAGATGGCTGATAGCGACTTTGGCGAGTTTTTGAACATCGATGAACCATTGCTCCTTGAGCATGGGCTCGAGCACCGTGCCGCATTTGTAGCAGTGAGCGACAGAGTGGACGATTTTCTTTTCGCCCTTCAAAAGGCCCTGTTCTTTGAGGTCTTTTAAGACTTGCTTACGACACTCATCGGTGGTGAGGCCGTTATACTTCTCGGGGACGTTGATCATGGTGCCGTCTTCGGCGATGACCTGGATACGTTCGAGGTTGTGGCGCTCGCCGACTTCGAAATCGTCAAAATCGTGCGCAGGGGTAATTTTGACGGCGCCGGTGCCGTATTCGGGGTCGGCGTGCTCATCGGCGATGATGGGGATTTCGCGGTCGGTCAGAGGTAATTTTACTGTTTTGCCGATTAAATCTTTGTAGCGTTCATCCTCAGGGTTAACCGCTATAGCAGCGTCACCAAATAAAGTCTCTGGCCTAGTAGTAGAAACGATGAGAGATGGCAAAACAAGCGATTCGTCATCAGCAAGTTTATATTCTATATCCCAGAGGGTGCCTTTTTCGTCTTTGTGTTCGACTTCGATGTCGGCGAAGGCAGTGCGGTGCTTAGGGCAGTAGTTGACGAGCTTTTCGCCCCGGTAAATCATGCCGTCGTTCCACATTTTTTCAAAGGTAGTGTAGACGCGGTCGATGACGTTTTCGTCGAGGGTAAAAGTGAGGTCGTCCCAGGCACAGGAGGCGCCGAGGGCGCGGAGCTGGAGCTCCATGTTGCCGCGTTGCTGGGCAACGAAGTCCCAAACTTTGCCATAGAGTTCGTCGCGATCGAATTCAAAGCGAGTGTGGCCGTGTTTTTCGAGCTCTTTTTCGTAAACGACCCAGGTTTCGAAGCCGGCGTGGTCGGCACCGGGGATGTACCAGGTGGACTGGCCTCTTAGCCTGTGGTAACGGGTGAGGGAATCTTCCAAAGCGACGGTGAGGCCATGACCGATGTGGAGGTTGCCGTTGGCGTTTGGCGGAGGCATGACAATAGAGTAAGTGTTTCTTTTTTCTATCCGGTCATCGACGCCGTCGGCGTCGTCGTCGACGGGATAGGTCGGGACTGACGGGTTAAAAATGCCGCTGGCCTCCCAAGCGGCGTAAATATCTGATTCATACTCCCCCGGTTCGTAACTTTTGGCAAAACTCATAATAGTTTTATTTTAGCATAAATTGGAGAGCGGGAAAAGGGGTAGAAAGAGCCCCTACGGCCAAGCTGAATTACCTAGAATGTGGCTGAGATAGAATCTTGACCGAGAGTGGGACTTTACGAAAATCGGTTTTTATGATATAGTTATGTCGACACGTCATTTGAGTAGTACATTAAAAAGGAGGTGGTATTATGAATGTTTTGCCCCTGTATAAACTGCATTGGGAAGCGCTAAATTTCTGTAAGAATTTCTTTTCGAATGAGTCGCTGCCTTTTGACACGTCTAGCCTAATCCTATTTGGGTCGGCAACTTATCCAGGTTGCTTTGACCCGGAGAACTCAGACCTGGATATTATGGCAATTGTCACAGATGCAGGCTCTGTGGAGTTTGATGAAATAGCTAGGGAACTGGCACGGGAAAAATTTTTACGTTCTAGCCAAAAGCCGCCCACTGTTGTGCGTGATTTTATCGGTGACAGAATAGAATTCTCATTTGAATATGAGCATATCGTTTTGGATTGCACTATTATGTCGTCTCTGCTACCGGATTATGATATCCTAACGAGTAACGCTGTACGCGATTCTACTGATATCATTATCGGCGCCATAATACAGCACGGCATTCTCATTGCTGGAGACGAGCTCGATTTAACGAATATTGACTACGATATAAGTCCATATTACGATGAAGTATTGCGAAAGCGACGTCTTTTGTGCATTGAACAATATCTTGCGTCAAAAGTTAATCGTCTTAGGAAGATGGCGGAAGTGGATAGCCCGGAGATAATTGATTATTATTTTCGGTATAGAACGACTTTTCTAAAGTGGTTCTTCTGTTATCATCGGCAATATCCCGTTAGCCTTTATAAACATTTGTCGTACCAATTCTCTCTCATGTCCCAATTGTCCGAAAAGGATAAAGAGGTCCTTTTGTTAACTGGCAATAGGACCGTTGCGGAAAATATTGCGTCTTTTGTCGATTTATATGAGAAGATGGTGGATGCAAGTCATAACGAATGACGTGCGTGGCGGCGCCACCAGGCGCCGCTTACCAGGATAAACTTAAGAGATATGTTATGGAATATAAAGAATTAACTAAAACTTTATTTGGAAATTATCAAAGTTCAAATTTTGATCGAATTTTTGATTATTCAAAAAAATTCCATGATGCGGCAATGCCATTTCAAAGTTATGGTAGTCCATACTTTTCTGGAACACCGAATCTTGATTTTCAAGATTTTTTAAAGGATAAGGAACTCAACTACGGGCCGCAGTCTATTGATGACACATATCGAGATGTTGCCCCTCTTCTGCAAAATCTTCCAAATTGGTCTAACCCTGGGACCATGATCAATGTTATCCCCCCCGTAAACTTGGCGTCGCTAGCCGCCATAAACTATATACAAGGTCTAAACCCTAATTTTGCACAAGACACTTATGCTGGTTTTTTGATATTATCAGAACTAGAAGTATCGAAATATATTTCCGACCTTGTGGGGTGGGATTGGAGGGAGAGTTTGGGCGTTTTCACTTTCGGCGGAAAGGGGACCAACCTTTATGCTACAAAAATTGCTCTGGCAAAATGTGATCCCGCCTCATCATTACAAGGATGCGAAAAGGGCAAATATTTCATCCTTACGAGCGCGAACGCTCATCCATGTCATTATGAAGCTTGCGATTGGCTCGGCATTGGGAAAGATTCTTGTATAGAAATACCTTGTTCGCCAGATGGAACTGTAAACTTGGAAGAAACCGAATCAATTATTCGTAGAGAATTAGACAAAGGCAAAAAATTTCTTGGGTGCAATTTAAACGGCGGGAGCACAAATGAGTTGTACATAGATCCCATTAAGAAAGTGCGTGTTTTGTTTTCGAGGATTGCCAAAGATTACAGCCTCCAATATCATCCGCATATTCACGTGGACTCTGTCATCGGTTGGATTTATTTGTTTTTCAAAAATTATGATTTCAAGAAAAATCCTTTAAGGATCGGGGATTCTAGCCTTGGCAAAATTCACAAGCTTAGCAAAATGGCCGAGGAGTTTAAATATGCAGATTCAATGGGCATAGATTTTCACAAAACTGGTTTTTGCCCGTATCTTTCTAGTCTTTTTCTTTGTCGAAGACGTAAAGATTATTATGCAATGAACCCAAGCAAATTTCAGGCGATGGAAGATTTAGAATATGGGAATTACAACCCATATCAGACCACATTGGAGTTGACTCGCTCATCAACGGGGGCGCTGTCGGCTCTGGTTTCATTAAAAACATTGGGCGTTATGGGCTTTCAGCAAATGTATGCGGAGATGTTTGAGGCGTCGGAACATTTTAGACAAGAACTCGCTAAGGATGGCAGGATTTGCATTATTAATCCTGAAAGCTGTTGGCTCGCCTCCCTTTTTATACTTAAACCTAAAAAATATGCGAATTTGACATTGCGAGACATTCTGAATTTAAACCATTCTGAAATTGAAGCCATTAAACAATACAACGTCAATTTTGCAAAGTATATTCAAAGAGATGCATATAGCGCAAAAATAGATTTTGTATTTACATCATCTCGTAGCCACCTTGTCCCTGGTACAGATATAGCGTTAGGTACTCTGAAAGCTTACCCCATGTCTGTGTTCTTTGATAAAGAAGCAGCCGTGAATATAGTGCGTGAATTAAAAAGTGAAATTGATGACTATTCAAAAGATGCCAATATGAGGGAGCTTGACGGGCTTAGCGCTTTCTCTGATGACATGGTTTACAGAGAGAAATAAATATCGTCTGGTATAATTGTAATATGAAGGTAAAAAACGACTACTCTAAGACTTTGACAAATATTGCTGCTTCAGTGCAAAAATATTTTGATTTGCCGCAGAAACATAATTCTTACCCTCTGCTTGATTCCATGCTGAAAAAATATCACCCTGAGAATGTTGTGATAATTTTATTCGATGGCCTCGGTGCAAATATCTTGAACCGTGTTTTGCCCGAAAACTCCTTTTTGCGGCAAAATTTAAGGGAGACTTTGACTACGGTTTTTCCTGCAACTACTGCCGCCGCCACATCCTCAATTCGCACTGGTCTTAATCCGGTAGAACATGGTTGGATTGGTTGGACTTCTTATATAGAGCCTATCGATAAAATTATCACGCTTTTTCTTAATTCCGAAAAAGGTCATGACGATGAAATCTGTCAGGAATTTTTAGATATCAAGAAGCTGTTAGTTTCCAAGACAATCACTGATCAGATTAATCAATCAGGACACGGTAAATCTCTTGAAATAACTTCGTTTAGCGATGATCCTTACGATGATTTGGATGATATGTTATCTAAAATCAAGAATGAGACTGAGGGGCCAGGGAAAAAATATATTTATGCCTATGACCCTGAGCCAGATGGGACAATGCACGAAAAAGGTCCTGATTCTCCGGAGGTGCATGCGTTGGTTAAGGAGCGCGACCAAAAAATCTCTGAGTTGGCTGCTGAATTGCATGACACATTGTTGATCGTCATTGCCGATCATGGCCACATTAAAAATAGGACGATTTTTTTGGAAGATTACCCAGAGCTTTTGCGCCTCATGACCCATACGACCTCCATCGACCAACGCGCCGCTGCCTTCAGAATCAAGCCTGGTCAGAAAGATAAGTTTGAAAAATTATTTAATGAGAGGTTTGGCAATTTTTATAACTTATATAAGTCAAGCGAGGTGATAAAAAGCCATTTGTTTGGTGGTGGGGAAGAGAACCCTCTGTTTCGTTCGGCGCTTGGCGATTTTCTTGCTATTGCCGTTTCCGATGTAACCATAACTGCTCCTGGCGACGAGCCTCATACCTCCAGTCATGCAGGCTATACTGATGACGAAGTCTTGGTCCCCTTTATTGCAAAGTATTTACCGAGTAAGCCTTAGTGGGCTTTTACGGTGTATGCTTGCTTTTTGAGGTAAAATATCATAGAATTGGGGTGGAGGTTTGTTTTTGAGCTTCAGAATTACTGGCAGGGTCCGAGGATAGGAGAAATTGATGGAAGAACGGTTTCGAGTGTTGCAGGAAAGTGGATTTGGAGAAGTGGAAAGGCAGATGAAGGTTTTGCAGGAGAATGGCTATACCATCAAGCGGATCGATAGCGGCATGGTGCCGTTTTGCGAGGGAGCAGATGGGCAGCCAGTGCTGGTGCCCGGATGGAGCATTGTGGCCGAGCGGCCGCTGGTGAAGCCGCCCAGGTGCAGAGCCCGACGGGACCTGGAAGATCCTTCAAGATGGCTCTGGGAAGAGTGGGATTAGACCTCAGTACATTGAGAGACCCGCCGTTTGTTCGGCGGGTTTTTCTAGAGTTTTATTTTTTCTTGGATCGCCCTAAAATCATCTTCGGCCATGGGGACTTCGCGGCCATGGTGCCAAGTTTCGACGTAGGGGGTTAAGTGGACGTGGGCGTGGGGGACGTCGGTGCCGATGACTTTCCAGAGAGTGCGGGCGCCCAATTGTTTTTCCATGTGTTTGGACAATTTTTTGACGGTGGCCATGAGGGCTTGGTAGTCTTCATCGGGGAGATCGTAGATTTTGTCGACCTCCTTTTTGGGAATGACGAGGGTGTGACCTCTGGTCTCGGGGTGGATGTCGAGGAAGGCGAAGGTTTTGTCGTCTTCGTAGATTTTGTAGCAGGGAATTTCTCCGTTGATGATTTGAGTGAAAATGCTAGGCATGTTTGGCTCCTTTGGTTAGTTTTTTGATGATTAGCCAGTAGATGGCGACGAAAATAGCGGCAAAGGCAAGGGCGCCGATGACGTCGGAGATCCAGTGCATGTTGGCGAGGACGCGGCCGACGGCGACGAGGGCGGTGAGGACGAGCATGAGAAAATCTAGGATGACAAGAGTGGTTTTGGATTTGATGTATCTCGGGATGATGATGGCAGTGAGTGCGAAGACGGTGGCG
>JAZRAP010000027.1:0-6207 GCA_045634665.1 Candidatus Nanosyncoccus sp. | reverse complement strand
GCACATTGGTCATGTTCGCGCCTCCATCCCAACCAATCTCTACCTCGGGTTTCATATTCCGAACTAAAGCGATTTTTTCCATCTGCATCAAATCCGCCGGGTTCCCCTGCATCCCCAGTTGCCCCGCAAAAATCAGCACATGATCCACCATATCAATATAGGGCTTAACATTGCCCGGATAAGTTGGTGGCAAAAGCGCCACACCAGTTTTTATCCCGGCTTCTTTCAGAGCCTGAAAACTCGGCGTCAAATCCTCGTTTGCTTCCGCATGCAAAATACAAAGCGAAGGCCCGAGCTTCAAAATCGTATCCAGATGTTGCGATGGATTCGTCGCCATCAAATGCACGTCCGCTTCCCAGTTTTTTGGCCACCAAATGTTGGTAATGTCCAAAGTTTGCGTCGGCGCGAATACCCCATCCGTCACGTCAATCTGCACTCGACGCGTAAAGACATTGATCCGCTCTACCTGCGCCCGAAAATCCTGTTTGTTGTCCGTTAAGATTGCCGGCACAATCGAAACTTGCCTAATCATAATCTTCCCTTTCGTCTAAACGATTAATTCGCTTTACGCGACGCTCCAAATTATCAAATTTTGTCTCCAAAAACGCCGTCACTACTTCCTGGATTTTTTTGTCGTCCATAAAATGCGCCGACAGACACAAAACATTCGCATCATCATGCTCACGCGCCAGTTTGGCGGACTCTGGCGAGTCACAATGTGCCGCCCGCACGCCCTTGAAGCGGTTGGCCTGCATCGTCATTCCGTGCGCCGAGTCACAAATCAAAATCCCCATTGCCTCATGCTCGCGCCGGACTGCTCTCGCCACCGCCACTGCCGGGTCATTAAAATCATCGCCTTCATGATAGCTATACGCCCCCACATCAGTCACTGCAAAATCTTTAGTCGCCAAAAATTTCAGCAACCCTTTCTTTTTTTCAAATCCCCGATAATCTGCCCCGACAAATAGCTCCATTAGTTCCCCTTTCCGAAATCTACCGCCAGCTCCACCAGCCGATTCGAATAACCCCACTCGTTGTCATACCAGGCTACTACCTTGATCATGTTGCCATCCACCACATCTAGTAGCGGCAAATCTACAATGCAGGAATGTGGGTCACCGATAAAATCTGACGACACCAGCTCTTCTTCTGTCACGCCAATGATGCCTTGATAATACGGTTCTTTGGCCGCCTTTTTGAAGATCTTGGCTAGCTCTTCTTTTGTCGTGTTTCGTTTTACGATCGCCGTGATGTCGGATAACGAAACCACCGGCGTCGGCACCCGCACCGACAAACCATTGAACTTATCTTTCAAACTCGGGATGGTTAGTGCCGCTGCCTTTGAGGCGCCAGTAGAAGTCGGCACGATGTTTTCAGCCGCGCTCCTAGCCTCGCGCAGATCCTTAGCCGGCGCATCCAAAATCTTTTGTGACCCGGTGTAGGAGTGCACCGTGGTCATCATCGCTTTATCTATGCCTAGCTCATCCTCCAAAACTTTCATCACCGGCGCAATGCAGTTGGTCGTGCAGGAAGCATTAGAAATAATCTCGTCCTTCTCGTCCACCACTTCTTCGTTCACGCCGATCACTACGGTCTTTGCCCCCGCACCTTTAGCCGGTGCCGAAATCACTACTTTTTTCGCCCCAGCTTTGATATGCGCTCGCGCATCCTTTGGATTAGTGAAAAATCCCGTCGATTCGATCACCACATCCACGCCCAGTTTCGCCCATGGCAACTTCGCCGGGTCTTTCTCGGCGAATACCGGAATTTCGCGCGTGTTTACTACGATGGCGTTATCTTTTGCGCTGACTTTTTTATCGTAATTTCCGTAAGCAGAATCGTGTTTCAAAAGATGCGCCAGAGTTTTGGCATCCGTAATGTCATTAATCGCCACTACTTGCGTGTCGTGTCGCTCTAATAAAATCTTTAGCGCATTCCGGCCAATTCTCCCGAAGCCGTTTATCGCCACCTTTACCATTTTTACCTCCTAAAAAATCTACTTATGTATATTATAACATAAGTAGATTAAAAATTGCATGCAATTTTTACCGAGCGAAGTGTGCAAAAGCGCGGTTGGCTTCGGCCATTCTATGGCAATCCTCCTTCTTCTTGAAGGCTGCGCCTTGTTCATTGTAAGCATCTACGATTTCAGCTTCCAATCTTTTTGCATACGGCATCCCACTCCGGGCGCGAGCCGACTGCACCAGCCACGAAAAGGCAAAGTGCAACTGCCGATGTCCAGCAATCGGAAACGGGATCTGATAGTTTGCCCCACCAACCCGGCGTGACTTCACCTCAAAGTCTGGCGACACATTCGCAATTGCTTTTTCTAAAACTTCGACCGGATTTTCTGAATCCAATTTTTTCGCTGCACCCTCAATCGCAGCATAAACCGCACGCTCCGCAACTTGTTTCTTTCCATTGAGCATTGACTTGTTGATTAATCTTTGTACTAGCACCGACTGATACTTGCGATCAGGGCTAACTTTACGAACTAGAGATTTAGTAGTTTTGCGTGGCATAATTACTTATCCTCCTTCTTCGCGCCGTATTTGCTTCGGCCTTGTTTACGGCCCTGCACGCCCTGGAGATCCAAAGCACCGCGCACAATGTGATAACGCACACCCGGGAGATCAGGCACCCGGCCACCCCGCACTAGCACCACTGCGTGCTCCTGCAAGTTGTGACCTTCGCCACCGATATACGCCCAAACTTCCTGACCATTAGTGAGACGCACGCGCGCCACCTTCCGCATCGCGGAGTTCGGTTTCTTCGGTGTTTTAGTCGTAACTTTAATACAAACTCCCCGTTTCAAAGGCGCTGCTTTTTCGTAGCGCTTGGTTTTCAGGGTATTCACAATAGACCCCAAAGCCGGAGATTTCGATTTTTTCGCTGCCTTTTTGCGAGGCTTACGAATCAACTGATTGATAGTTGGCATTCAATTCTTCCTTTTAACTTTACTAATATATCTCATTTCACCGTATATATTATATATAGTGAAATATACCACGCTACATACAGCATCCAGGCGACTAAAACAGCCCTCCAAACCCCATATCTAGCGTCTGCTATTTGCCAGTTTGTTTACAGCAATCACAAACCAGCCGAAACTCTTACCCCAATTATACCACAAGCAATCCCAAAAGTCTAGCTGTTTGCCTTCACCAAGAAATCCAGCGTCTTCTCAATCGTCAGCCGATTTTTAATATCCATTTTGACATTCGGGTCTTTCAAAGATTTCATTGCTTCCGGAGATTTTTTGTAAACATCTTTCAACTCGGCAATTTTCGCCGCGACTTCTTCGTCTGAAGCAAAGATTTTTTCCTTTACCGCCAAAGTCTGCAAAGCCAGAGAGCCTTTCACCCGCATTTCGGCAACTTCATGAGCTTCCTTTTCCCAGTTTTCCTCCGTCTCGCCGTTGGCTTCCAAAAATTCTTCAAATTCCATTCCTTGTGCAGCGGCGTTGCGACTAATATCATCGCGGATTGCTCGCACCTGATCCTCAATCATAATGTCCGGCGCCGGCACGGTAGACTTTTTGATCAAAGCCTTTACCAACTCATCCTTGAACTGCTCTTCCGCTCGGTGTTCGTTCTGTGCCTGCAGATTTTTCTTGATATCCTCCTTTAGCGCGTCCAAAGTCTCAAACGGCCCGCATTTTTTTGCCATCTCATCATCAATCTTAGCTTTCACCACTTCGTTAACTTGCTTCACCAAAATCTCAAACACCGTTTTTGCGCCAGCCAAATCTTTCACGCCGTAATCTTTCGGGAAAGTCAACTCGAGGTCAAACTTATCTCCCACCTCGTGTCCCACCACGCCATCTTCAAAACCCGGGATGAAAGTATTAGAACCAAGCGTCAATTTAAAATCTTTAGCCGAGCCGCCTTTAAAGGCCTCGCCGTCCTTCTTGCCAACGAAGTCGATCACCACTTCATCACCCAACTTTGCCGCTCGTCTCACCACCTTTTTCTCAGCAAACGAATTAGCCAAATTCTCCAAAACCTCATTAACATCTTTTGCAGTCACCTTTGTTTCCGGCTTTTTCACGCCCAATTTCTTATAGTCGCCTAGCTTGATCTCTGGCAAAATATCCGCCGTAGCCGTGTATTCCGCCGACTCACCCGGCACATACTTAGTCACGTTGACACTCGGGATCGCTAGCGGAGATTTCGACTCTTCCTTAAAAGCTTCAATCACCGTCTCGCGCACCGCTAAGTCAATCGTCTCCGCATTCAAATCATTTTCCGGAATAAACTTAGCTGCTACTTCTGCCGGGACCTTCCCCTTGCGGAAGCCTTCAACTTTAATTTCTTTAGATAATCTTTTTATCGCCTTTTCTCGCGCCGCGGCTAGCTCCTTGGCCTCTAAAGTCACAGTAATCTCTACCCGAGAATCGGAAAGTTTTTTCACTTTGGTTTTCATAATAACTCCTATTTACTACAATTATAACATAATTTTGGGCTGGTTGGTATCCCTAAAGTGGGTCAAAGTAAAACGCGAACTCGCCCCTAGCTTCACATCCGGATTCATAATGTCATCTGGGTCAAAAATCTTTTTAATCTCAGCATAAAGCTCCTTGCGCGGCTCCGGCATCTCTTCGTTCACCGCCACCGCCTTTAGGCGCCCCTCTGGTGTTCCGCCTGTCAATTTACCTCCCTGTCGATCTATTACATATGCCCCTGCCCTTAAAAAGGTCGTAGCTTTCTTGCTAAAATCCTCCGCCTCCAGATCAAATTTCGGCCTTAGATGATAAATCCCTGTCGTGTAAGACCCATAAAGCGCCAAATCTAACTCCAGCTTCTCTGCCAAAACCTTCAAATCCCGCAAAAACCCTTCGATATTATACGGTGGCACATAAAAATCTGTCAAAATCGGCACCCGCTCACCATTCTTCACGTAGCCCAGGTAGTTGACCAGCGAATTCTCGAACTCGTTCAAAGTCGTCTTATTCTCCGGCTTTTCAAAAATAAACTTCGTATTGCGCGGCAACTTTTCTTTGAGCAACATGACTTTTTTGAGGCGGCTATTCGCCCGTTCAGCAAAGCTCGCAAACACCACGTAGCCGTCTTCTAGTCGTTTGATTACGCCATCTAGATTTTTGCCCGTCTCGCGCGCTTCACGGATAATTCTCAAATCATAAAAATCTAATTTTTCCGGTTTCAATTCCTGCACCGCCTTCATGTAGCGCAGCGCCGGCCCGATTTCTTTAAATGTTGCCACCACGCGTTGCGGCCGCTCTTTCATCGGCGTAGCCTTCAAAATCACCTCTGAAATTATCCCTAGCGTCCCCTGCGCGCCAAAGAACAACGGCATCAAATCCATAGTTTCCTTCACCGGGACGCCAGCGATACCAGGATAACCAGCCAGGGTATATTTGTCGTCCTCGATCCCGTAAAGCAAATCCCGTTTGTCGTGCACAATCTTGGCAATCTTTTGGTAAAGCGCTCCCTCCGGGGTTTTCTCAGCTACTTTTTTTGCCACAGCATATTTCTTCAAACGGTTAGTCTGCAGGCATTCGCCATTTGCCAGCACTACTTCTATTCTCTCCACAAAATTCTCGATCCCGCCATATTTGCCAGCGCAATTATCCGCCGAATTATTGGAAATTAGTCCCCCAATCGTTTCGTCGTCGTGCCCATCTACTGGAATTGTCAACCCCGATACCGACAGCGCCGTGTTTAGCTCTTTCAAAGTAATCCCCGCCTGCACATGCACCAAACGCTCCCGTGGGTCTATCTCTAGCAGTTTGTTTAGCTTTTTGGTCGAGACAATAATGCCGTTGCCGAGCGCCGCTCCCCCGGTATCTCGCCCTGAACCTCGCGCCGTCACCGCGACCTTGATATCTTTAGTTGCTAACTGGTCAAAAAATCGCATCAACTTCCGGATATCATCTGTCGATTCCGGAAAAGCCACAAATTTCGGCTTAATTTTCAAAGCCGAACGATCCGTGGCGTATTCCTCCAAAATTTCTGGGTTGTCAAAAACATTCCCCACCGTCAACTGATTCAAATACCTCGCAATTTTCCCCATCCTGCTTATCATTATATCACACCCACCAAAATCCGCAAGAAAAACCCCGAGATTAAGGGCGCTGGGAGGGCACAAACCGTCTCGGGGTCATGTCCCGAGTTGGTAGAGGCCAAAAGATGCCGCTCTCCTCGGGTGTTTTTCTGTTTAATTGTTGCTAGGGCCAGTGCATCTGGA
>JAZRAP010000026.1:0-5532 GCA_045634665.1 Candidatus Nanosyncoccus sp. | reverse complement strand
AATTTTGCCGGAATCACGAAAGTTCGAGCCGGGCCATAAGAAATATGAGTACAATGGGCGTGTAAAAGAGTGGGGGGATATTGCGGCGGCGAGTGCGATAGAGAGTTATTATCATGTAGATTGTGCGACGGATTTGCGTAAAAAGGCGGCAATGGAGGACGTGGCAAAAAGGGTGTATCTGGGGCTGCCTGACGTAGTGAAGGCATACCAGCCTGATACGATTGTACTAGGCGGGCCACTGGGCAAGATTTTTAAGTTATATACGAAATATTTGCCGGAAATTTCAGGGGTGAAATACCGCCGACCAAAGCGACCAAACGAATCGGTGATTTATGGTTGTTACTTGTTAGCAAGGCAGAAGGCGAATTCAAAGGAACGGGGGTAATTCCCTGCTTTGGGGTATGAGTACAGATTTGATCGAAAAGCTAAAGGTGGAGTACCCGGAATTAAGGTTCAAAGAGGGGCAAAAATTCGCCTTTCGCCCACCAAAGACGATCGTGATTGGGCCCCGTGAAGAGGCCAGTGACTTACTGTTGCTGCATGAAGTCGGGCACGCGATTTTGGGGCATCGAAATTTTAAAACAGATGTGGAGCGGCTAAAAATGGAGGTGGCAGCTTGGGGAAAAGCGCAAGAGTTGGCTACGATCTATGAAGTAAAGTGGGATGAAGACGTGGCTCAAGAGGAGCTGGAGACTTACAGGGGCTGGCTACATCAAAAATCGCGTTGTCCGGTTTGTGGACTAACGCGATTTGAGACCCCCGATGGGCGGTATCACTGCCCGAGGTGTGAAGAACTTTAAGCGTTCTTTTTAGCAGGGCCACGACGAGAGATTTTCCCGCCTTTGGCGCCAGCAATACGTGCGAGCTCAGGGTTCGCAGCAAAGCCACCAGTGTGGCCGTTTCGACCACCTTTTTGACCGATACGAGCATAAAATTCTTTGCCGTATTTGGCTTTATTGGTTGCAGCAGCTTTCATGCCACCAGCTTTAGTTCCAGCCATCTCTGACTCCTATTCTGCCCACCAAATACTTGATAAAAACACCACCCTTTCCAGGTGAATGCCTTAATTATAGCATAGTGCTTAACGTTTGTCAATATGCTAATTCTAAAAAATATGTTTTAATAATTTTAATTTTACCGAACACATTTTTGTGATGTTTTGCACAAAATGTGGAAAAAGGGTGTTGACATTATGCATTTTGTGAGATAAAATAGAGGTAGTTTTAAGTAGATGAAACTGCGAGGCTACTTAAATCTATGTATGACCTGGAAAATCGCTCTCTTCGGAGGGTGATTTTCTTTTTGACAAAACTGCCTCTATTTGATAGAATGGGTGCACGGGGTAATAGCTCAGTTGATTAGAGCGCTGCCTTTGCAAGGCAGAGGTCCTGGGTTTGAATCCCAGTTACTCCACCAAATTCGGGGATATAGCTCAGCTGGTTAGAGCGCTAAACTGATAATTTAGAGGTCTGTGGTTCAAGTCCACATATCCCCACCAGGCCACCCACTAGGGCGTTTTTTGTGTTATAATGGAAACATGGAATATGAATTTAGTGTGGGCTGGCTATTTGGTGGCCTGGCGATTGTGCTGGCGGGGGCGCTGATTGTGATTTTTTATAAACAGATTGCGGATGGTCTGGCGAATGGCGTGTCGTCTTATGATAAAGTGAAGCTGTTTGGGGTGATTGCGATTGTTGTGGGCTTAATCTGCACGGCAAATTTGCATGTGTTTTTGATAAATTTGGTCGTAAACTTATTGTTCGGGCGTTAGGGGAGAAGGTCGTAATAGACTGCGCCGGGGATAAGGGTGAGATGTTTAGCGGCCGCAAGCTCAGAAATGGTGGCGAGCTCGTAGCCGTTTTGGCGTAAAGTATCGATGAGGGCCGGGACGGCTTCTACCGACGTGGGGTAGATATCGTGCATGAGGATGACGGCGCCGTCATAAACTTCACTCATGGTGGCGCTAATGATGGCGTCGGTGTTTTTGCTGCGCCAATCTTCGGTGTCGACAGACCAGAGGATGATGGGGGTGCCGACAGTGTCAACGATCGCGTTGTTGATGTTGCCGTAGGGGGGCCTGGTGTAACTAGGGCCACGGCCAATAATTCCATCAACGACGGACTTGGCTTCGTTGATATCGGCGCGAGCGGCATCATCGGGGATGCGGATGAGGTTTTGGTGATACATAGTGTGGCTGGCGACCTCGTGATGCTCTTTTTTGATACGTTTAACGATGTCGGGGTTGGCGCGGGCCATATTGCCTAACATGAAAAACGTAGCTGGAGCGTCTTTTTCGGTAAGAAGATCGAGCAATTTCGGAGTGGTCTCAGGGGATGGGCCATCATCAAAAGTGAGGGCGACCAATTTCTTCCCTTCCAAGGTGCGTTCGGTGATTTTGACGTGGCGGGACATGGGGGTAGTTTTGATATGGCTTTCAGGGTCGTTAATCTTGGAAATAGTGAAGTCTAGCAGGTCAAAGATGGCGATAGCGCCGACGACGAGCACGGCCACGAGTTTGAGCCAGGGCAAACGGATATCAAGACGGTGAAAAAGTGATCCCCTGGTTTGGCCTTTTGATATGCGCCTAGAAGATGACTTGGCGGGTGTATTCATACATCGCAATCCCGGCGGCGACGCCAACGTTAACAGAGCGAGTGGAGCCAAAACTCTCAATATACCTGGTTTCGTGGGCTTTCTCTAACAACTCTTCTGTAATGCCATTATTTTCGGAGCCAAAAATTAAAGTAGTATTAGGGGTGAAATGTTTTTCATGGAGGGGTTTGGCGCCCGCGGTGTTGTTCTCGATGGCGATTAGTTCCCTGTTTTTCTGAGTTTTAAGAAAATCTTCTATGGTGGGATGGTGGAGGATTTCCAGATATTTATCGGTGCACATGGCACCGCGGCGGTTGTATTTTTTCTTGCCGATAATATGAACTTTTGATACATTAAAAGAATTGGCGGTGCGGACAATAGAACCGATATTAAAATCGTGTTCAACGTTTTCAATGACGATTTCTAAGGGAATGCGGTTTTGGTCTAATTTTGCAAAAACTTGTTCATTAGACAAACCCTTATACTCGTCCACGAGATTGCGCGTGTCTTCCATATCTGTATTATATCATGTTATAATAGATTTAACAGATAGGAGGTTTTATGGATTTTGACGAATACCAAGAAAAAGCTAAAAAATATGATTTTTTTGAGGCGACAGAGGATTTGAAAGAGGTGGGGTTTATAGAGAAAGTACTGGGGCTAACTGGCGAGGCTGGTGAGGCGGCGGACAAGATTAAGAAGTTGCTCCGGGATAAAGACGGGGTGGTGTCTGACGAGGATAGGGGTTTGGTGATAAAAGAGCTGGGGGATACGCTCTGGTATATTGCGGCAATCGCACGCTATTTGGGAGTGCCATTGTCAGAGGTGGCTGCCGGAAATATAGATAAATTGGAGAGCCGTTATCAGAGGAACAAGCTGCATGGTGAGGGGGATGAGCGATAAGATTAGGTTTCAATATAAAACCCCCGATTAGCAACCGGGGGTTATGCGATTGGTATGGGATGTGGCCTCATTCAACGTATAAGCCTAATTTTTGTTGGCTATCGCGCGAATACCACACTGGGATTAGATCGGGGCGGCGTTGTTTAGGAGACAACATCTCATAGAGACCGCCGTCGATCAGATACAAGGTATCTGGGGCAAATTCGGGGAAATCGACCAGATGCTCTGGATCTTTACCGGAAGTCATTTTTAGGCTGTAGATTGTTTTATAACAATCTACCTGCGACTCGCCAGTCTCATTGAGCTGCTTTTTGTCTATGCCGTTGTAATAACTCATGCCTATTACAACGGCGAAACCATCATCTTCGCTCACTCTGAAGTAAATGTCACCAAGTTTAAATTCACGATTTAGTGTACTGACTAACCGGCAACAAGGGATGACCGGGTCGCCGCCCGGCGTCGTCGCAAGTGCAGGTTCAATTGTGACTTCGGGCTCGGCTTCCTTTTGACAACATGGCATAGCATCCGGCGCAGGTCCTTCGAGACCGAGAATTTCGCGCATGCGGTCAAAAATCTTCTCAGACCATAGCCCGTTGCCAAAACGATTAGCCACAGTCATAGACACTGGCACTTTTTTGCTTTGGCTGGTTGACCACTGTTGATATTGGCCAACAGAGATGTAGGGTCTGCCGTCGCAAGCCTCGTATAAGAGCTCAGCTAATTCCTTGTCCGAATATGCTTGCCTCGTTTTCTTCGTCATCTCGTATACCTCCGTTTCCATCGTTGCTTTTTGAGGTGGTTTTGGCCTGGTTTCTTCCTTAGCGGTTTCTTGCCCGAAAATTACGCGCCGTTCTTTTGCCATTTCTGTGATCTTAACTTGGGCCGGCCTTCCTGGAGGAGGCTGTTTACGTTTTTGCAACTCGTCGAGCATGGCTGGATAGGATCCGAAGAGGTCTTCAACTGTCCCCAGCGAAAATAGGTGCGATCGTTTTGCCCACTCCTCTTCGGAAGGCGGGCGACGAATCGACTTTTGGAGCTTGTCGGCGTCATCTAGACAACGCTTACGGGCACGCTTCATGGGTTTAGTAGTGCCGTTATTGAACTTCACGAGGACCAATTTGTCATCATCTCCCTTCGCCTTCGTCAAAAAGCCGCCGTCATATGATACGCTGCTCATGATTCCACCTCCTTTTCATACCAAAATTAACGTGCTTGCCCCACCAACATTGCTTCTATTATACCAAAATCTGTCCCTAATGGGCGTTTTTAGTTTGATTTATATTTTAAAAGTGTATGTAACCAGCTAAAAGAGAGCCGAAGCCGCCCGTTAAGAGCGAAATTATTAGCGCCAAAATTGCTGCGATCTGGACACCGCGAACCATTCGCGTTGTTTCGGGCGACATTGGGGCCGTAAAGCTGTGGACTAAGGAAATAATGAGCGCAACCAGCGCAAAGCCTAGACCGGCTGTGATTAAAGCCGATATGACTATGCTATTTATTCGCATTAAAAAGATAAACTTCGCAAAGACAAAAATCGCTAAACTGAAAGAACTTAGTGCTAAGCTGAGATTTTTATTGCTCGTCATAGTTAAATTTTAGCATATTTGCACACAAAAATCCGCCCGGGTGGGGCGGATTTAAAGTTTAACAACTTAGTTGTGCAAATCATCGTCAGATTTGTGTTTTAGCTTAATGTTACGTCTATTTCTAGCGCTGTTGTGTTATAAGCTTATCCTAACACAACCGTAACCGACCTGACTATCTAAAAGCCAAAAACTTTTAGACGTCTAATTCCTTCTCAAGAAAGGAGGTAATCCATCCACACGTTCTCGTACGGATGCCTTGTTACGACTTAACCCCAATCATCTCCCCCACCTTAGGCCGCATAAAACGGACTTCGGGTGTTGGTGACTCTCATGGTTTGACGGGCGGTGTGTACAAGACCCGGGAACGTATTCACCGCAACATGCTGATCTGCGATTACTAGCGATTCCGACTTCAAAGAGGCGAGTTTCAGCCTCTTATCCGAACTGGGAC
>JAZRAP010000025.1:0-11013 GCA_045634665.1 Candidatus Nanosyncoccus sp. | reverse complement strand
CCTGAAATACAAACCCCCGTCTTTTACATAAACTTACAATATCATCTAACTTTCCCATCTTTTTATTATACCATATATCTTGTCAAAAATTTTTTCGTCGATTTTTACCCGCCGCACCATCGCCAAATCCGCCGTCGTCATTAACCTCAATACTTTTATTTCGTCCGCTCCGCATTCTCCATTCGTATTTTCCGCAAACACCCCCTCCATCCCATCCCAATCATAACGTCTATCTGCCGCCAATTTTTCGCCATTATTATCCCGATACAAATTTATTTCCTCCCCTTTCGCCCGCAAAAAATGCAACCAAAACCAACCTTCAACTAGCCTCAAATTCACTTCTTCATCTATCGCCTCCAAACATTGTCGCGTCATTTCAAACCACTCCGCGCTCTCTATCTGCTCGGCTATCGCACTCACCCGCTTCAAAATCTCCGCCGCTAGTTCCATCCGCTCGTAACTTTGCAAAATCCCTTTGTAATGCCGTAACATCCGCGCACTTGTTACCACGCCTAGCTCCGAACGCCCCTGGTGGATTTGCAGTTCGGACAAACAAAACATCTCCACCCCTCCCGCCAACTTTGAACGCGCCTTCCGCACGCCCTTGGCAATTGCTGCCACCTTTCCTACCGGCGTAATTATATTCAAAATTCGATCCGCTTCCCCGTAATTCGTCCGCCGAAGCACCACTCCCAGAGTTTTTAAATCCTCAACCATTATACTCCTCCACGCATCCCCGAATCTCCTTCGGCGTCATTGTATCTTTATGTAAAATTCTCACCACTCCATACCCCCGCAAATCCCGCCCTTGCAAATCCAACGAAGTTACTATTACTACCGGCACTTTTGCCGTATCCGGATACGAGACCATCTCATTCAAAAAAGTAAAACCATCCGGTCCATCCAGCAGTACATCCAAAAAAATCAAACTCGGCAGCTCGCCCCCCGAAATCCCGTTCATCGCCTCAATCGCATTGCTAAAAACCCGTGTCTCTTCCTTGCACGCCCGTGCAATGCATTCTGCCATAATCTCGTCATCATCAATTATATAAATCATCAGAAAACAAACTCGCTTGCTTTGATATCGGTAAATCCACAAAAAAACTTGTGCCGTCTCGATGCCGCACCGCCCCCACTCGCGCCCCCATCGCCCGTGAAAATTTTGACGCAATATAAAGTCCCAACCCCGAAGACCCCGGCCGCATCGCAATCGAAGTCGGTTTGTTTATCCAACCCCGCTTCATTTCTCGCCAAACATCCATCGGCAGCGCCGGCCCAAAATCCCGCACCGCCACCTTCACCCGACCTTTAAAATCCTTTACTATCAGTTCGGCTCGCGTTCCTTCACCCGAATAGTGCATTGCGTTCAACAAAAAGTTATACACCACACTATACAATAGTTCCCGATTCGCCGTCACCAATCTGGATTTATTGCTATATTTTATATATAAATCTCGCCGATTATGACTAAACAAATAACTCAGTTCCCTAGTCACTTCATCACACACTGCCCGCACCGCCACCGGCTCCATTACAAATAATCCATCTTCTAGGCGCCGAATTTTCGTCAAATCATTCACTTGCCTGATCGCTCGTTCACTTACGCTCACCATCTCGCTTCGCATCCGCTCGCCACTAGTTTCCATCTCAGGCAACCCCAATGCCAACTGTCGAAGTACCGCTAGCGGCGCCTTCAATTCGTGCGCCGCCACCAAAATTCCATCAACCTCCTTGTCCATACCCCCATTATATCATACTACTCGTTGAAGGTCACCGTGCCTAAGAGCTTGTCGAAGTCGCTCTGGAACAAAACCGAATCAGTCTGTAACACTGCGGTCTTGTCCCGAATCTTAAACGTCACAATAAACCCAGAGAGATCCGTATTCGGAATCGTCCCCGTGTATCTATTCGCATTGATGTTCGCATCCTTACCAATAGTTATCGAAGTCATTGTCAAATTAGAATTCCGCTTGTCCATCGCCTTCTGATACTCTTTCGAAACCTCGTCAAAACTCTCATCTCGAATCGTCACTCTTAGAGCGTTCACAGTTTCTTTACCTACTGCGTCTACTTGAATCGGATTAAAATAGGCATTAAAATCACCGTCCGAATTTGCCGCCGCCGCCGCTACATACACACTCCAAGTTTTGGGATATTCAAAAGTCAACTGTCCGTAATCCACCGGTCCCGAAAAAGTCTTAAACGGATATTTTTCTCTCTCCAAAAATTCCGCTTCCATTTTTTGGGCTTGCTCATCCTTTGCTTCTGCCACCGCCACTTCAATCTTTCCGTCCAAATTCGATTGCGCTTCGTTCTTTTCTACCAACATCCAAATAAATAAACCAATAAACGTCACCGCAATTAACGACACTATAATAATTACAATTGTCTTAATCAAACCACTATAATCCTTTTTTGGAACCAAAGGCGCCTGCACCTGCTGAACCATCGGCATCCCACCTGGCATTGGCCCGTATTGTGGCGTCGCCGGCTGAATCGGCTGCATCCCCGGCATCGGTTGTCCGCCCCCCATACCATTCATACTATTCATCTGTCCATTATCCATAAGCTTATTATATCACACTATTATTGAAAATTATTTACTAAAATCTTCCGTCAAAACCTCAATTTCGTTTTTCAGCTCATCCAAATCCCTCTCAATCTCTTTCGCTAGTTCCGTAGCCTCTTCGTACTTAGCCACTGCCTCCCCCAACTCAAATTCATCCGAATAAAACCATTCCACTTTTTTGTCTAATTCGGCAATTTTTTCATTTAAGTTCTTTTTTTCTACCATTATTTTTCCTTTCTTTAACTTTTTTCACTTCTGCTTCCACCTCAGATTCAACTGTTGTAATTTTTACAACATTACCCGGAGATATTTTTCCGGTAATTATTGCATACCCTCTTGCTAAAACTTTCTCCGGATTCAAAGCCTCCAAAAGTCGCTTTTTCTCCCGCACCGCTCGCTCACACTGCTCGCACGCCGCTTGAATCTTCTGTAAACATTGTCGAATTTTATCTTTATGCAGCGAGCTAATCTTTTCCACCAAATCTCTCCCTAGCTTCCGCACCGTCCGTCGTACATCCTGACGTACCACCGCCTTGTCCCAGGTCAGCATTTCCGCCGCATTGGACGGCGTCGACGCCCGCACATCACAGGCCAAATCGCATAATGACTCATCCACCTCGTGCCCAATCCCACAAATCACCGGTATTTTTGAGGCCGCCACCGCTCGCACCAACGCTTCATCGTTAAAACAAGCCAGATCGTCCGCACTTCCTCCACCTCGCAAAATCGCAATCGCCTCCACTTCACCCCGCTCATTAAAATAATTTAGTGCCCTAATTATCTGCTCCGGTGCATCTAAACCCTGCACCTGTGTATGTGCCGTCAAAACTTTCATTCCGCCCCATCTTGCATTCAAAATTTTCACAAAATCTGCATAACCAGCCGCCTGCGTCGACGAAATCACGCCTATCTTTACTAACCCTTTCGGAATCGGCCGTTTCTTCGCCTCATCAAACAAACCCTCACCCGCCAATTTCTTTTTCAATTTTTCATACGCCTTTTTCAGACTTCCTTCCCCCACCGGCGCCACTTTTTTCACCGTAAACGAAAACTTCCCCCACACCGTCACTTTTGCCGTCCCTTGCACCATCACTTTCATCCCGTCTTCTAGTGGCACATGTAAATCCCATACCGGCATAAAACACCCCATGCTGGATTCGTCATCTTTCAAATCAAAGAACACCCACTTGCCCTGGTTAACCTTAAAACTCGCCACCTCCCCCACTATCGTTACTGCCGAATACGCATATTCCAGCGTCTGATTTACAGCATCTAAAAACATGGTAGGAGTCAAGGTCACAAATTGGTCACTTTCTGAGCATCGCGAGTTGCTATGCTCCATCATTCCTCCTAATGGCTTTATAATACGGCACCGATCCTGACACAATCGTAAACACCAGCGTAATCACCCGCGTCATCACCGTCACAATCGTCGCCGTCGGAAAATCCACGCCCAGCGCAATCATCACTCCCGCCATCCCCAGCTCATATAGGCCATACGGCACAATCCCGTCAAACACCGACCCAATCGCTTCCCCCACCATGATAAACGGCAGCAACTCCGGCCGCCCGAGAGATAGCGCCACAATCCAATACGTCCCGATTTCGCACAAACTATAAATCACCCCCCACATCAGTGGCTTTTTCAAAAACCGCTTGTTTTCTTTTGCAATTTTTACACTATCATGAATATCCGCAAAATAATCCTGAATTTTTTGGCTCTGCACCATCTTGCGCTTGCGCCCAAAAGTAAAGAACTTCACCACCGCACTCGTTACTTTTTCTACCAAATGCGAGAAAAACGTAATTCTTTTACCGCTACTAGCAATATACACCACCAACCACAAAAATAGCAGCACCCCGGTGTTCATGAGAAGTGCCACCGGAATAATCCATTGCGCTTCCGCCGGAATTAACCCTAGCGCCAATAGTACCAAAATCGCCGCTAGCGCCTGCAAATAATTTATCACCGTCGTCACCGCATACCGAAACACATAGAGAAACGAAGCCTGCCCCGCGCTCACGTTATACGGTTTCAAACGATAAGTCAAAAAAGCCAATCCTCCGATCCCCCCCGCCGGCACTGCATGGTTGACAAAATTCAACTCCGTCGAAATCCTCAAAATTTCGCCCTTGCTAAACTTTTTCACATTCTGCCGATGTTTGAGATACGAAAAAAATATCTGCCCACACGCATAATACATAAACAACTGTTCTGGGATTAAAAGCAGCAATACAAATACATTAGTTTCTTGCAAATGATTCAATGTATCCAAAATGTCCGGCCAATTCTGATAAATTACATAGCCTACCAAAACCGCCGTCAAAATTATCAGCAACGTCCGAAAAGAAAACTTCAGTTTCTTCTTCTTAGCCATAAGAAAATTATACCATAGAAAATAGCCCCACAGGGCTATTTCTTATCTCACTTCCACACGCACGCGCGGTAAGCTCTTCCCTGAAAAATGCGTTTTCTTGGTCTTCACAAAAGTAACTACACCATCTTTAGCTGCATGAATTGTGAAATTCCGTGACATATAAGTCCCCGGCCCGGCAATCTTCGTTGCCCCAGTTTGACGCACCAAAACTTCACCGTTTTTGACTTTTTGGCCACCAAAACGCTTAACGCCGAGGCGCTGGCCAGCATTGTTATGGATATTCTTGGCGGTACCGCCAGCTTTGACATGTGACATTTATTTTTTCCTTAAAATTAATATATCTCGCGCAACAGCCTGACCATCCCGATGATAAATCAGCCCCTCGCACGTCTTCTTATCCACATTATACCCCAGTTCCGCTATCTTGTCAATAATTTCCAGCCTCTCATACTTGCCGCTTTCCCTTAACCACGCCGGCACCGCTATCACCACGGGCGTCCCACTCTTAATCTGTTTACCCAAATTCTTCAAAAATCCCAAAATTATTGCCCCACACTCCTGTTTTTGCTCCTTTAACTCCATTTCCGTCGGGATCTTGCTAAACGGCTTCCCCAGATACCCCTCACACGCCACCGCATCAATCGGCTGATCCCATTGAAAAGAAGTCGCATCACCCAATGAAACCTGAAATAAACTTTTTTCTTCGCGTTCTCGTTCGCGCCCGTCTTCACGGGGCTCACTCGAACATGCTCGCAGCAACTCGCGACGCTCAGAAAAAAGCCATTTCAGGTTTCTTCCTGTATACTCAACCATCTTTTCACTTATATCAGTCCCGTATGCTCGGTATCCCATCAAAAGCGCCTCTTGCAACACCACCCCAGTCCCACAAAACGGATCCAAGACTACGCTACCAGGCTTTAAAGGCCCGCACAAATTTATCAAAATCTGCGCCAACTTCGGTGGCAACATCCCCACTTTCGCATCCCGTGCCGGCCGCGCTTGATCGCGCCGCCGATAGGCTTCAATATCTTGCACTCCGATCACCCTGTACCAACCATCATCAGTTTTAATTAACTCCACCTTGCGAGAATTCTTGCCACTAAGCCCGTTGTGTAAAGATGTCGCTGTAGACAAAACTGCCTCCCGATTTTCTACTACTCGCACACTTCGCCCATGTCGCACCAAAATCTTTTTTAACTTCAACGCCTCTTCTCCCGCCGTCTTCCGCGTCGCCTTCTCTGAATAGTCCGAAACCCCGATCGTAATCTTACCCTCCGGCAAACTTTGCAAAAACTCCAGCGGCTTAACCTCCAACTTTTCTGCCAATTTCAGCACCCCACCCAACCTAGCAATCTCCAAAGGAAAATCCTGCGCCATGAGTTCCGCGATCGAAATCTCCGGCTGCCGCCCCAACACCGCTAAATATTTCATTTCACCACCAAAAACTTATTTTTGCCCTTCTTCACAATCGCCGTTTGCTTAATCTCTACGTCTTCTCGCACTTTTTCGCCGTTTATCGTAATCGCTCCCGCCGCAATAAACTCTCGTGCCTTCTTTTTTGACTCCGCCAGCCCATTATCTACCAAGGCTTCCACCAAATTCACCCCCTTCTTTGCCACCGGCAAAAACTTCGCAAACTCCAAAATCTCATCTTCGCTAAATTCCGCAAAATTCGTCCCCCGGTCAAACAACACCGCTGTCAAATTTTCCACCGCCTCAGCCGCCTCAGTTCCATGCACCACACTTGTCACCCCAAATGCCAGCGCCCGCTGCGCAATCCGTTTTTCTGGCTGCTCCTTATGTTGTCGCAAAATCTCTTCAATTTCGTCTTTTTCTAGCAAAGTATAAATTTTAATCAGATACTCCACCGCCTCATCCGGCTGATTCAACCAAAATTGATAAAAATCAAACACCGTAGTATAGTTCCCACCACCATTGTCAGAAGCGGCTAGCCAGATCGCATTCCCCTCGCTCTTGCCAAATTTTCGCCCTGTCACCGGGTCAATCACTAGCGGCGTGGACCACACATCCGCCTCTCCCCCCTCTAAACGCTTAATCAAATGGATTCCTGAAGTGCAATTTCCATACTGGTCTGCCCCACAGAGCTGCAACGAAACTCCGTGCTCTCGATACAAATGCAAAAAATCATACCCTTGAATCAAAGTATAAGAAAACTCTGCATAACTAATCCCCGATCCCCCTTCACCAATCCGATTCTGCACAAACTGCCGATCGAGCAGCTGCGTCATCGAAAACGCCTTCCCCACTTCCCGCAAAAAGTCCAAATACTTCATTTCCCGGAACCAATCATAATTATCCACCATCACCAAATCTTCAGACTTTACTACACGCTCAATCTGCTCTTTAATACACTTTTTATTATGCTCCACCTCATCCAAAGATTTCAAATCTCGCTCACCATTTTCTTTTGGATCGCCAATCTGGCCCGTCGCCCCACCTACCAGTAGCACCGGTTGATATCCATGCCGTACAAAACACGCACACATCATCAGTGCCGCCAAATTGCCAATTGTCAAAGAATCCGCCGACGGATCCGCCCCCCAATAAAATTTCTTACTCTCTCGTGTATCTAGCTCAGAAACGTCTTCGATCGTCGTCTCCGCCTTAAATCCCCGATAAATTAACTCCTCTGATAATTTCATACCCTAATTATATCACAACTCCTCACCTCTCCTAGCTCGTTTTGCCCACTCATCCGCCATCTCATTCAATTCCGTCCCCACATGCCCCCGCACCCATATCAGTTCCACCGTTTCCGGGTCATATAATTCATCCAATTTTTGCACAATATCCAAATTCGCAATCTTACCAGTTTTTTTCTTCCAACCCTGACTTTTCCATCCTTCCATCCACTTCGTCATCACATTGATCCAAAATTGCGAATCCGTATGAATCTCGCACGGCTCTCCCGCCGCTCGCCGCATTGCCGCCCATATTGCTAGCCCCTCCATCCGAATATTTGACGACTCAGCCTCCCTCCCCAAAATCACCGGCTTCGCTTCGTCACCCCGCACTTCTATCACGGCAAACCCCCCTGGACCCGGATTCGGGTGCGCGCTCCCATCCGTCCAAAAAACGTATTTCATAATTCTATTATAATTTTACTTGATTATCTCGTCAACAATCCCGTATTCTAAAGCCTCTTCCGCACTCATCCAATTATCCCTGTCCATATCCTTTTCTACCTGCGCCAAAGATTTCCCAGTATTCTTTGCAAAAATCTCCGCCAAACGTTTTTTGAGGAAAATCCCTTCTTTCAGCATAATTTCCTGATCAGTAATCTTCCCCTCCGTCCCCGACGACGGCTGATGAATCATAATCCGCGAGTTCGGCAAACAATACCTTTTACCCTTCGCCCCACAGGATAATAGCATCGCCCCCATACTCGCCTGCAGCCCAATTCCGATAGTTTCCACATCTGGCTCAATATAATTCATCGTATCAATAATCGCCAACCCATCATATACCGAGCCGCCCGGAGAATTAATATATAGCTTAATCGGCTTCTTCGGGTCTTCATGCGCCAAATACAATAGTTGCGCCACCACCAAATTCGCCGTATGCGCGTTCACGTCCTCACCCAAAAACACAATTCGGTCATTCAAAAGTCGCGAATAAATATCATACGCCCGCTCTCCCTTATTAGTTTCTTCCACCACCGTCGGCACTAAATAATTTTTCATAATTTTACTCCTTTACTAATTTTAATTTCTTTCCACTTAATTTCAGTACTGGGATATCGCCTTTCTGCAAATTCCCAGCAATAATTTCTTCACTAAGCAATGACTCTACTTTGTCTTCAATTTCTCGTCTTAGTGGTCTAGCTCCATTTTTCGGATCATAGCCATTCTCAATTAAATAGTTCTTAGCTTTTTCATCAATCTTAATTCCAATTCCCTTCGTCGCTAGCCTCTTCCTCAAATCATCAATCAAATTATCAAAAATCTTTTCTACATTTTTCCGTGTCAAAGCATGAAAGACTAGAATATTATCTAACCGATTAATCAATTCTGGTCGCATCACTTTCTTGAGCGCCTTCATCGCATAAGATTTATTTTCTTCGTATTCTTCTTCCAAAGCTTTTTTGTCCTTCGCCGTCTTGGCGCTAAACCCTAGTTCGCTCTCTCGATACATATCCGCCGAGCCAAGGTTAGATGTGAGAATCACAATCGTATTATTAAATTTAATTTTATTACCTTGTCCATCCGTCAAAATACCATCTTCCAAAACTTGCAAAAGCATATTAAATACATCCGGATGCGCCTTTTCAATTTCATCAAACAAAATCACCGAATACGGTTTGCGTCGCACCGCTTCGGTCAACTTTCCGCCATCATCATAGCCAATATATCCCGCCGGCGCCCCCACCAGCCGCGACACATTGTGCTTCTCACCGAATTCACTCATATCAATTTTCACTAAAGCATTCTCACCCCCAAATACTTCCCGCGCAATCACTCGTGCTAGCTCCGTCTTGCCCACACCCGTCGGCCCCATAAACAGGAATGAACCAATCGGCCGCCGTGCATCCGCAATCCCGCTCCGTCCTCGCCGAATCGCTCTTGCCACCGCATCCACCGCTTCATCCTGTCCCACAATCGATTCCTTCAAATGCTTCTCAAGGTCCATCAACATCTTCATTTCTGACCCATGCACCTTCGACACCGGAATCCCAGTTTTCAGTGACACCGCTGTCGCCAGATTTTCTTCCGTCAATTTCGGCGTTGCTATATCCTTTACGCCGGCTTTTTCCATCTTCTTGATTTCTTGTTCCAACTTCGCCAGCTCCGTCTTATATTCAGCCGCCTTCTCGTAATCTTCTTTTTCCGCCGCTTTTTCGATCTTGCCTTCTAGCACCGTTTTTTCAATTTTCATCTTTTTATATTTTCCACCGCCCTTCTTGTCCGCTGCCACTTTCGCAATCGCGCTAGCTTCGTCAATTATATCAATCACCTTGTCCGGCATAAACCGATCGTTAATATATCTTTGCGACATAGTAATTGCGGTTTCCAAAAGTTCATCCGGAATTACTACCCCATGGTGCTTTTCATAATGGCCTTTTATTCCTTTCAAAATCCGGAGCGTCACCGTCGCTGAAGGCTCTTCCACCATCACCGTTTGGAACCGCCGAGAGAGTGCCTTGTCTTTTTCAATAGATTTCCGATACTCATCCAAAGTCGTCGCACCAATCAAATTAATTTTATTCCGCGCCAAAGCCGGCTTCAAAATATTCGCCGCGTCCATCGAACCTTCACTCGACCCCGCCCCGGAAAGCAAATGAATCTCGTCAATAAATAATAGCACCTTCTCGTTTTCCGTGGCTTCGTCGATAATTCCCTTGATTCGTTCCTCAAACTCCCCTCGAAATTTCGTCCCAGCCACTACTGACGACAAATCCACCTGATAAATCTGCTTGCCGATCAACCCGCCCGGCACTTGCGTTTTAGCAATTCGCGTCGCCAACCCCTCCACAATCGCCGTTTTACCTACCCCCGCTTCGCCAATCAACACTGGATTTGACTTTGTCCGCCTAGAGAGCACCGTCACTACTCGTTCAATTTCATTTTCACGCCCAATCACCGTATCCAAATTCCCCGCCTTAGCCTCTTCGGTCAAATTTTTCCCGTATTTGTTCAAAAACTTCAGTGGCGTCTTTTTCAAATATTTTGCTTTTTCAGCTTTCAATTTTTCATCTTTAGTTTGTTCCTCCACCAAAGCGTCGATTTCATCCAAAATTTTATCCGTATCCACCTTCAAACCTTGCAAAATCAACGACGCCCGCGAATTCGGCTGCGACAACAGTGAATATAATACATGCTCTGTCCCGATGTAACTTAAACCCTGTTCCTCCACAAAATGATCCGCCATCCTTAGCGTCAAAATCACCGCTTCCGACAGAGACATCATCGCCATATCACTTCCTGGCACCTCCACCGCCACTTTATTTAAAGCTTTTTCTACTTCTTCTACTGTCGCCCCCTCTTCTCGTACCAGCTTCGCTCCCGTCGAATTATCCATCGCCATAATCCCGAGCAGTAGATGTTC